>NZAJ01000018.1 GCA_002687495.1 Micavibrio sp.
ATGCCACAAACAATTGAAGCAATCAGCCATGCTAAAGCTGCTGATGTGCCGATCATTATTGCGGTTAACAAGATTGACCTCCCTACTGCAGACCCAATGAAAGTTAAGACAGAGCTTCTTCAACATGAAATCGTTGTTGAAGAGCTTTCAGGGGATGTTCAGTGCGTTGAGATTTCAGCTAAGAAACGCATGAATCTTGATAAGCTTGTTGAAGCGATCTTGCTTCAGGCTGAAGTTCTTGAGCTTAAAGGCAACCCAGACCGTGAAGCGCTTGGCGTTGTTGTTGAATCTAAGCTTGAAAAAGGCCGCGGCGCAGTTGCAACTGTTCTTATTCAAAATGGTACGCTTAAAATTGGTGACACCTTTGTTGTTGGTGCGGAATTTGGCCGTGTGCGTGCTTTGATTAACGACCGTGGCGAGAATGTCGAGAATGCTACATTGGGTGAACCCGTTGAAGTTCTCGGCCTTAATGGCGCTCCAGAAGCGGGCGACCCATTCCATGTTACAGAAGATGAGAGCAAAGCTCGCGAAATTAGTGACTATCGTCAACGTAAGAAACGTGAAGCTCAAGCGGTTATGGCGGTTAAAGGCCGTACAACAATTGATGACCTTATTGCTGCGCGTGAAGCAGGTGAAAAGACAGCCCTTCCTGTGATTGTTAAGGGTGATGTTCACGGCTCTGTCGAAGCGATCATTGGCTCTTTTGCTAAAATGGAAGAAGAAAACGAAGATATTCGCGTTCAAGTCTTGCATAGCGGCGTTGGTGGTATCACTGAAAGCGATGTGAAATTGGCACGTGCTTCTGGCGGTATTATTATTGGCTTTAACGTGCGTGCTAATGCGCAAGCGCGTGACCTTGCTACACGTGAAGCGGTTGATATTCGCTACTATAACGTAATCTACAACGTCATTGATGATGCTAAATCCATTCTTTCTGGCATGCTTTCACCGAACCAGCGTGAAGAATATATTGGTAACGCGACAATCCAGCAGGTCTTTAACATTACTAAAGTCGGTAAAGTGGCTGGCTGTATGGTTGATGTAGGCGTTGTGAAACGCGGTGCAGGTGTTCGCCTTCTTCGTGATGACGTTGTTATTCATGAAGGTAAGCTGAAAACACTACAGCGCTTCAAAGATGAAGTTAAAGAAGTTAAAGAAGGTACAGAGTGCGGTATGGCGTTCGAAAGCTATGACGACATCAAAGAAGGTGACGTTATCGAATGTTTCGAAATTATCGAAGAAGCCCGCGAGGTTGTATAGAAATATATGACATTATCAGCTTACAGCATATCTCCGCTTACAGCTCTTTTTGGAAAGAGAGCTGCGGAGATACCTGAACCAAGCTTTTCACAACTTGCTTTTGATTGGGTGCAGTCCGGTTTGGATTTAGACCGCTTCCTAGCAGCGCACAGAAAACCCGCTAGTTTTCTGTGTTAATGGCTCAATACACTTATAGTAAATGTAAAATATGAAACGACAAAATAATAATTCCAAAGGTCCATCTCAGCGCCAGCTTCGCGTTGGTGAGCAATTGCGTCACATTATTGCAGAAGTTCTTGCGCGCGGGCATTTTCACAATGAAACCTTGCTTGATGCGCATATTACCGTTGCAGAGGTCCGTGTAACACCTGATCTGAAACTCGCAAAAGCTTACGTCATGTCATTGGGCGGTCAAGATATGGACGTCATATTACCTGCCCTTAATGATGAAGCCGTGCATGTGCAAAAAGAGATTAACCGCCAATCAAACCTTAAATTCACACCTAAAGTCCGTTTTGTGCGCGACGATAGTTTTGATGAAGCGCAGCGTATAGACGAGCTTTTACGCGGTGTGCATATCCCCGATTCAGACGATACTGACGAGGCGTAATCATGGGACGACGTAAAAAAGGTGAAAAGATTGATGGCTGGATCAATCTTGATAAGCCACTTGAGCTTAGTTCAACACAAGCGATGGCGAAAGTGCGTCGCGCGCTGAATGCGCAAAAAGCTGGGCATGCAGGTACGCTCGACCCACTTGCAAGCGGCATACTCCCTATTGCGCTTGGTGAGGCAACAAAGACAATTCCTTATATTCAAGATGGAATGAAAACTTATGAATTTACGGTGAGTTGGGGTGAACAGCGCTCAACCGATGATTCTGAGGGTGATGTCATTGCATCTTCTGATGTGCGCCCAAGCCTTGAACAAATCAAGGGCGCCCTGCCCGCTTTTATTGGAGAAATTGAGCAGATCCCTCCTAAATTCTCAGCCATTAAGATTGATGGTGAGCGTGCGTATGATCTTGCACGTGATGGTGAGGATTTCGAAATTAAAGCGCGTGAAGTTTACATTGGAAGCGTAGAGCTTGTTGAGGCTCGCGAGCATGAAGCCGATCTTGTTATGAGTTGCGGAAAAGGCACATATGTTCGTGCATTAGCGCGTGATTTAGCCCTTAAACTTGGCACATATGGTTATGTCAGCGCTCTGCGCCGCACACGCGTCGGCCCGTTTAATGCGCAAGAAGCGCTCACATTAGAAAAATTACTTGCAAAGATTGAGGAATTAGGCGATAGTGCCGCCACTTTGGACGCCTTACAGCCTCTTGAGACAGCGCTGGACGATATCCCGGCGTTTGCCATTAAGGAGGATGAAGCGGTAAGGATTAGAAATGGTAATGAGATTACATTAATTTCCAAGCCTGATTTTGAGCGTTTAGCCAAGGCAGGCATTGAGAATGAAGATGAAGCTCTCGCGACATATAAAGGCAAGGCTTTAGCACTTGTTTATCGCGATGGCCCAAAGCTCAAACCGTTTCGTGTCTTTAACACTTAAATAGAAAGAGAAACAGATGTCGTTAAATGCAGAAAAAAAATCCGTAATCATCGGTGAATACGCTACTAAAAAAGGTGATACAGGTTCACCAGAAGTACAAGTTGCTATTCTAACAAATCGTATTAATGAGCTTTCAGAGCACATGCAGCAGCACAAAAAAGACTTCCACTCACGTCGTGGTCTATTGGCTATGGTTGCTAAGCGTCGTAAGCTTCTTGACTACCTAAAAGGTAAAGATGAAGCGCGTTATCAAGACCTTATCAAGCGTCTAGGTATACGCCGCTAATAGCTTTGATCGTTCCGTTTGGATTGCGTCGCTCGAGCGCTTACGTATATTAGATACGCTGCCCTCCTTGCTTCAAATCAAAACAAAACGCTCTTTGCTACATATTTTTGAAACAGGTCGCTTTTTGCGGCCTTTTTTATGGGCTTCTTCACAACATAATTCCATTTTAACGCGAAACTATATGTTTTACACACTTGTATTCATAAAAACATACAAGTAACATGCGCAAAAAGGAGACATCAATTATGTTTAAAAAACTCGTATTAATATTGCCACTCATAACACTTTGCGCGTGTGAATCATTTACTGCTGATAGATATATTTCAACGTCCTCTAATCAGGCTGTTCTAAAGAACATACACGCCTCCAGCAAATACGAAGTCGGCCCATTCACACCTGAAGAAGATAACAGTATTAGTGTAGGCTGCAGAATGGCGGGGCCAATTCAGGTGGCAGGTAATGGTGATCATGCCGCATATATTCAAACAGCCTTTATGGATGAATTATCAAACGCAGGTATTTACAAGCCAAATTCTAGTAAGATTTTTAGTGCCAAGCTAAAAGATGTTAGTGTTGACACAATAACTCCTGCAAAGTGGACAATTTCTGGTGATTTCTTCATGAATGATACGCTTGTCAAATCTGTAAACACACAGTTTCCATTCAAAACAAGTTACAGCGCGTATGGTGCATGTAACAACGCTGCAGAAAATTTCCCATACGCTGTAGAGCAATTTCTAAATGACTTTATCAGCAGCCCAGAATTTCAAAAATCTGTTAGATAATATGTAAGGGATCATTTTTATTTAAAAGGTCGCATATCGCGGCCTTTTTTATAAGGGTATTTGTGCTTACAAAGCTCCCCCTAACTTATAGATACAATTAACTGTACCGCATTAATATTACAAACTTTTAAATTGCATATTGCAAGATAATGATCTTCGAATGACTAGCGACGCTGTATCGGAACCAGTTGAATGACTATACGCTATATTGGAAAATAAATCCTTTACTTCATCGTACGACATAGCAGACTTATTTTGCCCATTAAACTCATCAAAAATTGCACCCAGCTTAATCTCTAAATTTTTTGTTTTAAACTGGGCTCTCTCGGGCCTTTTACCAAATGTTGACTCTGCAGAAAGCGTAATAATCTGCTTCGTATTTAGCAATGCGGCAAACATGCTAGACAATACATACCTTTCAGAAGATGCAGGCTCTATAAGACCGTAATTATTGTCTATATTTACGTGCATTTGCATCCTTATAACTTCAGATTAATAAGATGTAAAAATATATGCACTATGAGTAAATAAGTCAAATTGCTACTTCACCAAACTCTCGCCATCCATCTCGGCAGGTTTTGTAACCCCTAAGAAATGCAGCATTGTTGGTGCGATATCGGCGAGCTTGCCTGGTTCAAGCGTTAGCTCCCCTGCTCCATCAATAATAAAAGGCACTGGATTAAGCGTGTGCGCTGTATGCGGGCCATGCGTTTCTGGATCATACATTTTATCTGCATTACCATGATCAGCCGTTACAATCAGTACACCGTCCTGTGCGGCCACAGCTGCACGCAGCTTACAAAGCGTACCATCAACTGCAGAGGCGGCTGCTCGTGCTGCCTCGATTGAGCCAGTATGCCCGACCATATCTGTATTAGCGAAATTAACAATCACAACATCGAACGCTTTCGTCTCAATTGCCGCTAAAAGCTTTTCAGAAAGCTCAGGTGCGGACATTTCAGGCTGCAGATCGTAAGTCGCAACTTTGGGTGAATTGACCAAAATACGCTCTTCTCCCTCAAAAGGTTCTTCACGACCGCAGTTAAAGAAGAAGGTCACATGCGGATATTTCTCTGTCTCTGCAGTGCGGAGCTGATTCAAGCCATGCGCAGAGACAACTTCGCCGAGAATATTTTTATGCTCTATAGGCAGAAACAAAATATCCATGAGCGGGTTTAACTCATCTGAATATTGCACCATACCAAGAGCTTTTGAGATTTTAGGCTGAGCGTTCTCACGTTCGAAGCCATCGAAGTTCGGCACAAGTAGAGCTTGCAGCAATTCACGCGCGCGGTCGTTTCTAAAGTTTGCGAAGATAATTGCATCGCCCTCTTGTAAACCTTCATATCCATTCAAAATTACTGGTTCAACAAATTCATCAGTTACACCAGCATCATAGCTTGCTTGCATCGCGGCGCTCGCATCAGTGCTTGGCGTACCCTTGGCATTCACAACAGCATCATAGGCTTTTTGCACGCGTTCCCAGCGTTTATCGCGATCCATTGCGAAGTAGCGCCCGCACAATGTCGACAAAGACACATTGTCGCCCACAGATTCAACAACCGTTTCAATAAACGCCTTACCGCTTTCAGGGGCGCAATCACGGCCATCTGTGAAGCCATGAATATGGGTCTTTACGCCGCTAGCGCCCATAATATTGGCAAGACCAATAATGTGATCCATATGTGCATGTACGCCGCCATCAGAGACAAGCCCCATAATGTGACACGCTTTACCTGATGCTTGCAGCTCAGAAATGAGCGTCTTAATCGCTTCAAAGTCTTTGACTTGGCCCTCTTTAAAAGCTTTGTGAATGCGCGGCAGGAACTGCATGACCACACGGCCTGCGCCGATATTCATATGACCAACTTCAGAGTTTCCCATCTGGCCTTCAGGAAGTCCTACCTGCCCACCAAAAGTGGTAAGTGTTGTATTCGGACACTCAGCCATCAACGCATCAAAACATGGTGTATCAGCGCTCGCGATCGCATCATATTCACCGCCATCACCCAAGCCCCAACCATCAAGTATAGTGAGTACTACGGGGCGTTTTTTCGGAATGAAGCCTGACATGTTTTTTACTCCTAAATGATATAAAGACTTTGACTTTCGGGGCGGATAATGCCATGTCTATATCTGTTTGAAAAGGGTTAAGCGGTGAGGTTGACCGTTAAGTGCACTCTGTATAGTGCTTTTTACAGTCCACCCCACACTTTCCCATTAATTAACTTTTTAGATTTCGCGTGCGTTTTGACGCTCGGAATCTATGCATTTGAAAGGTAAACTCTATGTTTAACGTCTATCGCAAAGAAATCGACTTTGCAGGAAAAACACTAGTTCTTGAAACTGGTAAAGTTGCTCGTCAGGCTGATGGCTGTGTACTTGCAACAATTGGTGAAACATCTGTTCTTTGTGCTGTTACTGGTGCAAAAAGCGTAAAAGAAGGTCAGGATTTCTTCCCTCTTTCTGTTCACTACCAAGAAAAAACATATGCTGCGGGTAAAATCCCTGGCGGTTTCTTTAAGCGCGAAGCTAAGCCTTCTGAAAAAGAAACATTAACATCACGTCTTATTGACCGTCCAATTCGCCCACTTTTCCCTAAGAACTTCCTTAACGAAGTACAGGTGGTGGCAACAGTTGTTTCACATGACCTTGAGAACGACCCTGACATGGTTGCAATGTGCGGTGTATCAGCTGCCCTTACAATTTCAGGCATTCCATTCATGGGCCCAATTGGTGGCGCGCGCGTTTGCTATAAAGACGGTGAATACCTCATCAACCCAGCAATGTACGAAGTTGCAGACACTGAGCTAGACTTGGTTGTTGCAGGTACACATGAAGGTGTTTTGATGGTTGAATCTGAAGCACAAGAGCTTTCAGAAGAGATCATGCTCGGTGCGGTTGCTGAAGGTCACAAAGCGTATCAATCAGTAATTAACGGTATTATCGAATTGGCTGAAATGTGTGCTAAAGATCCTTGGGATGTTCCTGAAACTCCTGATGCGATTAAAAATCTTGAAGCAGATATCAAAGCTAAATTCGCTGGTGATGTTGAAAAAGCATACACAATTAAAGACAAGCTTGAGCGTCAAGCGGCTGTTGGTGCGGTACGTGATGCTGCTGCAGAAGCCTTCATTGATGAAGAAGCTGGTATTGATGCAAATCTTATCAAGTCAAAGTTCAAATCTCTAGAAGCAGATGTTGTTCGTGGCTCTATCCTTAAAACTGGCAAGCGTATCGATGATCGTGACACAAAAACTGTGCGTCCAATCGTTGCTGAAGTTGGTGTACTTCCACGTACACACGGCTCTGCTTTGTTCACACGTGGTGAGACACAGGCTCTTGTTGTAACGACACTGGGTACTGGTCAAGATGAGCAAATCATCGATGCTCTAGAAGGTGAATATAAAGAGCGATTCTTGCTTCATTATAACTTCCCTCCATATTCTGTTGGTGAAGCTGGCCGTATGGGCCCTCCTGGACGCCGCGAAATTGGTCATGGTAAATTGGCATGGCGTGCGACGCACCCTCTTCTTCCAACTGCGGAAGATTTTCCATACACAATGCGTACTGTATCAGAGATTACAGAGTCTAACGGCTCTTCTTCTATGGCTACAGTTTGTGGTACTTCTCTAGCCCTTATGGATGCTGGTGTACCATTGAAAGCACCAGTTGCAGGTATTGCTATGGGTCTGATCAAAGAAGGTGAAGACTTCGCTGTTCTTTCAGACATCTTAGGTGATGAAGATCACCTTGGTGATATGGACTTTAAAGTGGCTGGTACTTCAGAAGGTATCACGGCGCTTCAAATGGATATCAAAATCACATCTATCACAGAAGAGATTATGAAGGTTGCGCTTGAGCAAGCTAAAGATGGCCGTATCCATATCCTTGGCGAAATGAGCAAAGCTCTTACAGAAGCGCGTGCGGAAATGAGCGATCATGCACCACAAATCGTTTCTATCCAGATCCCAACTGATAAAATCCGTGATGTTATCGGTACTGGCGGTAAAGTGATCCGCGAAATCATCGAAGTGACAGAAACCAAGATCGACATTGATGATGACGGCACAGTGAAGGTTGCTGCGACTAACAAAGAGAACATCGACAAGGCGATTGATTGGATCAAAGGCCTTACAGACGAACCTGAAGTTGGCAAAGTCTATAACGGTAAAGTTGTGAAATGTGTTGATTTCGGCGCGTTTGTAAACTTTATGGGCGCTAAAGATGGTCTAGTACACATCTCTGAACTTCAAGAAGCACGCACAGCCAATACAACAGATGTTGTTAATGAAGGCGATGAAGTGAAAGTTCTTCTTATGGGCATTGATGATCGCGGCAAGATCAAGCTTTCTATGAAGCGCGTTGATCAGGAAACTGGCGAAGAGATCAAAAAAGAGAAAGAGGAAGACGCAGCTTAAGTCTGGTTTTCCACTCTTACAGAACTATATTTTAAAAGGTCGAGCTAACGCTTCGGCCTTTTTTAATGGTACAATGATTATATGTTTATAAAGGAAAATATGCACCCGCTACGTAAAGCCCTAAGACGTGTTCTTATGGTTGTTTTATGTGTAAGTTTGTTTTTCTTTAGCATGATCGTGACGCTTCGCGTTTCTTATCACGGTGACAAGCCCATAGACGGGCCACTTCGAGAGGCTATTTTTCATGCTGATATTTTTCAGATGAGAGCACTTGCCGCTTTTAGTAACGATGAAGAAGACATGCGCATCGCGAATGAGCTTTTGCGCGCGAGTATATTTTCTCCGCTTTATGCTCAAGCAGGACTTGCGATGTTGAAAAGTAAAGCTGAAGCTGGTTATGCGCCTGCACAAGAAAGGCTCGAACAAATCTATCCGTCAAAAGGTCGGTAAGCCTTAGCTCATTTGTCCAGGTGAAGGATCGCTATACTGAGCGGTTTTTTTATTTTTCTCAGAACCAAAGTGTCTCTCGCTACTCTCTACTGAATATTGAAGACTTTGCGTTCCTGCATTATCCACAGCATCATTAAAGCCAAACTTAATTTGGCCATTTGAATCTGTTTTCTCAACTGGTTTATTCCCTAACATTTCTACACCCTTCTCTTAAACGTAGAATCTGGCGCATATATACGCTCATTAGTTTTTTTGTCAACAATCTTGTATACATAGGCATTTTATCCTATAATTTTTGTGTTGGTTTCTTCTCACTGGGCGCTATACTCCCCCCCACCACACTTAAAATGACGAGCAATCAGACGAAGCTAGATTAAGGTTAGATATCAAGAACTTATGAGCATAAAATTCCCACAAATCATTGGCCACAGGGGCTGTGCAGCTTATGCGCCAGAGAACACCCTCCCCTCTATTTATACCGCTGCAGACATGGGCGTGGATTGGGTCGAGCTAGACATAAAACTCACGAAAGATCAGGTACCGGTGATTTTTCATGATGAAACGCTAGACCGCACCACCGACAGCACAGGTTTTGTCAAAGATCATACACTCGCAGAGCTTAAAGAGCTTGATGCGGGATTGTGGTTTGGTGAAAGCTTTTTTGACACGCGCATCCCCACCTTAGAACAAGCGGTTGATGCGCTTATCGAATGCGAGCTTGGCGTTAACTTTGAGATCAAGCCTTGTGAAGGGCGAGAGCGCGAGACTGCGGAAGTGGCACTGGATATGCTCTCTCAGATTTGGGATGACCATAACAAAATCCTTATCAGCTCTTTTTCTCCAGAATCTGTTGAAGTGACTGCAGAAATGGCGCATGGCTGGGCACGCGCACTTTGTGTTGGCGGCGGAGATGAGCTTTTAGAAAATTGGGCTGAGCTGGCCAAAGCTTTAGAGGTAAATGCTTTGAGCTTTGATGGCAATGCAGCCACGCAAGAGCAGATTATGCTTATGCAAGAAGCCGGTCTACCGATGTTGGCTTATACGATCAATGACGAAGAACAGGCCAGAGCACTACAAAGCCTTGGTATTAGAAGCTTTTTCACAGACTCACCTGATATTTTACAAGATGTTCTGTTTATGGTGCATTAACCGTTAAGAGTATAGAAGCTTATTAAATAAGCTGTGGCTGCATGATAAAGAAATAGATACAAAGTAGCGCCGTAACGATATGGCACAAAAAGGTCAGCATCATACCGATTTTGCGTGGCGAGTCATGGCTTGAGCCGCATAAAATCCCATATGCATGAGATAATCTCCCAATAATGAAAATAGCGCTTAAGCTATACAGGATGAGTGGTGCTACATCTTGTAATTCACACACAAGCAGCAACAGCAAGAAAATCGGTGCATTTTCTTGTAAATTTGAATGCGCTGAGCGGCGACGCAGCAGCTCAAAATCCCCATTATCGCCAAGGCTTATTCTATTCTTAATGCGATAGCGGATAATATTATATGTTAGGGCAATTTGCAGAAAGACAAGAAAGGCTGCTGTTATACCAGTAATCATAATGAATAGCCTTTCTTGATATATATTAGGAGTATAGCTTTAATTACGCCTCTTTAAGCTTTTTCAATGCATCATGTGCTGGCATGCCAACAGCATTATAGCCACAATCTACGTAATGCACTTCACCTGTTACGGCGCTAGAAAGCTCAGAAAGAAGGTAAAGACCTGTATTGCCGAGCTCTTCAAGCTCGACAGAGCGCTGAAGTGGTGCAGTTAAAACATTATATTTAAAGGTTGTACGCGCACCGCCGATTACTGCGCCGGCTAGTGTTCGCATAGGACCAGCGGAAATTGCGTTAACGCGTATATTTTCCGCGCCCAAATCTGCAGCAAGATAGCGCGTTGATGCTTCGAGAGCTGCTTTTGCAACGCCCATAACGTTGTAATTAGGCATAACTTTTTCAGCGCCATAATAAGATAGCGTTACTGCGCTTCCGCCATCTTTCATCAGCTCTTTAGCGCGACGCATAACAGATGTGAAGGAATAGCAGGAAATATGCATAGTCTTTAAGAAGTTGTCTAACGTCGTGTCGACATAACGGCCTTGCAACTGCTCTTTGTTGGAATAAGCAATCGCGTGCACAACGAAGTCTAGCTTGCCCCATTTCTGCTCAATCGTGGTAAAAACTTCATCCAAGTTCTCTTCATTTGTCACGTCGCAATCAAGTAAAATATCAGCGCCAAGCGATGCAGCTAAAGGCTTCACACGCTTACCAAAAGCTTCACCTTGATATGTGAAAGCAAGCTCTGCGCCAGCGTCACTAAGCGCTTTAGCCATGCCCCAAGCGATCGATTTATCGTTGGCAACGCCCATAATCAGGCCTTTTTTGCCTTTAAATAATTCATTCAGCATTTTTTATTATTCCTTATATTTACTGATTGCTAGACAGCAATTTGTGCCGCCAAAGCCGAAAGAGTTTGAAATCATTGTTTCGTGATCAACATTATCAACGCGCTCAGTAGCGATATTCATATCCTTCGCGCCCTCATCCATCTCTTCAACATTGATACTTGGTGCCACAAAGTTATTCTGCATCATTAATGCACAATAGATGGCTTCCTGAACGCCTGTTGCACCTAGAGAATGTCCGGTCATAGATTTTGTTGCACTGATATAAGGCTTATCCTTACCTTCAAAAACTTCACGCACAGCATTCAGCTCTGTGATATCACCAACTGGCGTTGATGTACCGTGTGAGTTAATGTAAGTCACAGGTGTTTTAACCGTTTCAAGTGCTTTGATCATAGCACGTTTACCGCCCTCACCACTTGGGGCAACCATGTCATGTCCATCGCTTGTTGCACCATAGCCTGTCACTTCAGCATAAATTTTTGCGCCACGCGCTTTCGCATGCTCAAGCTCTTCTAAAACAACGATACCGCCGCC
>NZAJ01000019.1 GCA_002687495.1 Micavibrio sp.
ATATTTCTGTACATCGCAGGATGAGCGTTGGTTTGGTGAGGCTTATGAGGCGGAGAAGCATCCATGTGTTTTGGCACTTCAAGGCGTTGCGAAAATGTTGGGTGTAGTTGTGCCTGTATCGATATTTGAGCGTGATGGTCCTGAGACATATAACAGTGTGGCTATGATTGATGATCAGGGTGAAATTATGGGTGTTTATCGTAAGAGCCATATCCCTGATGGTCCGGGTTACCAGGAAAAATATTACTTTAAGCCAGGTAATAGCGGATTTAAGGTCTGGGTGACGCGTTTCGGTAATATAGGCGTTGGTATCTGCTGGGATCAGTGGTTTCCAGAGGCTGCGCGTATGATGATGCTTAAAGGGGCTGATGTACTTTTTTATCCAACCGCGATTGGTTCAGAGCCTTACGATACGGAGCTTGATACTTCTGCGGCATGGAGAAGGGCGATGCAAGGGCATGCGGTGAGTAATCATGTGCCTGTAATCGCGGCGAACCGTATCGGCAAAGAAACAGGTCATGATGGCGCTGAACAAAGCTTTTATGGGCATAGTTTTATAGCGGATCAAATGGGTGAAATTGTAGAGGGCTTTGGCGCAAAAGAAGAAGGTGTTCTTATTCATGAATTTGATTTTGAAGCCATAAAAAAGAGCCGATCTGTTTGGGGGTTTTTCCGTGATCGCCGCAGCGATTTATATTCTCTTTAGGCGAGCTGTTCTTGATGATTGAAACCGTTATTCGTAAAACGCTTGAATATATGGCTGTGCCTTCTGTTGTGGGGTATGAAAAGCCTTTTATGGCGTATCTTAAACAAGATTTTAAAAAGCTGGGCTTGAGTGCTTTTATACATGAAGGACTCTTGGAGGTCCATGGCGCGGAGCCAAGCTCTAATTATGTTTGCGCGCATATTGATCGTCATGGGCTTATCTCTTTGGGCGATGATGAATATGTCTATGCCGCGCAATATATGAAAGAGATAAAATATGGCGAGAATAACCCGACATCTCGTAAGGAGATAGAGGGGCTTGCTAAGCGCTTTGAGGGGGAAGATATCTATGCTTACCACCCTGATGATGGGCATGTTATTTCTCGAGGTAAGATCGAGGCGTGTTATCCGAATATGCTTAATGAGGATGCGCTTTTTTATGTCGAAGGGTTTGGCCTGATCGATAAAAATGTGCCGATATCATATGCGCGCGCTGCAAAGTATGAGAATGGGCTTTTGCGGGGACAAATTGATAATGTTGTGTGTGTGGCGGCGATTTATGCGCTGTATGAGGCGGGGTATCAGGGCAGTGCATTATTTGCATGTGAGGAAGAAATTGGCAAAAGCTGGAGCTTTATAGCGCAATTTTTAGAGGCTGCGCATATTGAAACCGAACGGCTTTTGGTTTTGGATACATCTCCATTTAGCGACATGAGTGTTATAGAGGCGGGAGATATCGTCTTTCGTAACCGTGATAAAAGCGCCGTTTTTAATGCTGAGCTTATTAGTGAATTAAAGGCGCGTTGTACTGAGAAGGGGCTATCTTATCTGGTTAAGGATGAGGTGCTACTTGCGCAAGGTAAGCAAATTGAGGAGCTTGGCTCTACCGAGCTTGGGAGACTGGTTCAAGGCCTTGATGGACGATGGAATGGTGCGACTATTCAAATTCCGACAATGATGTATCATACCAGCTATGAAACGACGAGCCGCTCAGCTTTGGAGCATTTTATGGTGTTCTTAGGCAGCGTTTTAATTGATGATGTGGTATACACGAGGGAGGTTTTATGACGATCAAAAATGATAGAACTGATTTAAAGAAAAAGCCTAGAAAACCTAAAGTGCAAATTGGTTGGGAGGAATGGTGCGCCCTTCCTGAGCTTGGCTTGCCAGCAATTAAGGTGAAAGTCGATACAGGCGCTAAAACATCAGCACTTCATGCTTATGATATCAAGCCTTTTACAAAAGACGATGGTGAGTATGTGCGCTTTAAAATTCATCCGCTTCAAGGGGATAATAAACGCTATGTTGAGTGCGAGGCTAAGTTAGTTGATCGTCGAAGTGTGACGAGTTCTAATGGTGAGCGTGAGAAGCGTTATGTGATTGAAACGCCGATGGTGTTTGGTGATAAAAGCTTTAAGGCGCAAGTGACACTAACGTCGCGTCATAAAATGATTTTTAGAATGCTACTTGGCCGTCAGGCTATGGTGAAAGCGAAATTTGCAGTTGATCCAGCGAAGAGCTTTATGCTGGGCAAGGTTGCAAATGTTAAGGCGCTTTATGAAGATATTTTGCTATAGAGGAGAATGTAGAACATGAGAATAGCAGTATTAGCAACGGATCCGGATTTATATTCAAATAAGCGCTTAATGGAGGCGGGAGAGCAGCGTGGGCATGAGATGGTTTTTGTCTCAGTGCGCAACTGCTATATGGATATTACAGCGAATAAACCTGAAATTCATTATCGTGGCGGTGAGGTGTTGAAGAAGTTTGATGCGATTATTCCACGTATTCGTCCATCATTGACTTTCTATGGTACGGCTGTATTACGTCAGTTTGAAATGCAGGGCTCTTATCTTTTAAATGGTCCGATTTCTATTGGTCGTGCGCAGGATAAACTTAGAACGATGCAGCTGCTTTGTTCTAAGAATATTGCAATCCCGCGTACTGGCTTTGCGAATTCTCCTTTAGACACTAAGGATATGATTAAAACTGTTGGTGGTGCGCCGATTGTGATTAAGCTTTTAGAAGGTACGCAAGGTAAGGGCGTGGTGTTGGCTGAGACTGAAAAGGCAGCGGAGAGTGTGATTAATGCTTTTAAGAGCTTGAAGGCGAATATCTTGGTTCAAGAGTTTGTGAAAGAGTCTAAAGGGGTTGATCTGCGTTGTTTTGTTGTCGGTGATAAGGTTGTAGCCTCTATGGAGCGCCGCGCGGCTAAAGGAGAGTTTCGTGCAAATATTCATTTGGGTGGTACTGGTTATAAGGTAAAGATCACGCCGCAGGAGCGTAAAATCGCTGTCGCTGCTGCTAAGGTTGTAGGTTTGAAGGTGTGTGGCGTGGATATTATACGCTCTAACCATGGGCCGCTTGTGTTGGAGGTGAATGCGTCACCAGGGCTTGAAGGCGTTGAAAATGCGACTGAAAAAGATATTGCCGGAATGATGATTGAGCATATTGAAGCGCAGGTCGGTAAAAAGAAAAAATCTAAAAAAGTTGATAGTTAATAACTCGAGCATATGGATTTGTTTAAAAATAAAGCCCCTAAGTTGAAGGGGCTTTTTTGTTGTTAGGCTGCTTTTTTATTGGCTTTTTTCTTTAAAAATAAAGCACCAAATAGCGTTTTCTTTTCTTGCTTAGGCTCGTCCTTAACAAGGTCTTTGTAAGAGATGGAATTGGTCTTGCGCTCTAATGTTTCTTCAACAAAGATGACGCCGCCAGAAGCTGATGAGTACGCGATCATGGTGTTTGCTCCTTTTCAGTTTGCATTGTTCTAACCGTGATGGAGGGTAATATAGCCTAATTATTCATTTTTTACAAAAACTAGACGTGCAGCGCACAAAAATTACAATTTATGGTAATGGAATGAAAAAATAGCGCCAAAATAATTGAGGCGCTATTCGTTGAAATTCTTATATTTGAGTATTTGTGTATGTACTCAGCTCTGAATGTGAGAGCTTATTCAGCAACTTTAAGGTTGCCAGCAGCTTGCTTGCCGCGATTTTCTTGCATTTCGAACTCAACCTTTTGGCCTTCTGCAAGTGTTTTTAGACCTGCTTGCTCTACCGCAGAGATGTGTACGAATACATCGCTTCCGCCTTGATCAGGTACGATAAAGCCAAAGCCTTTTTCAGGGTTGAACCATTTAACTGTTCCAGTTTGTGACATAGGGTCTCCTTATAAAATTGTCATTAACATTAAAACCAGCTCTTTAGGAAAGTCAAATTCGAGCTGATGTTTAAAGTCAGGTAGAGAAGAGCCCTAAAGATTATCCACATTAGAAGGGTTTTTGGCCTTGAACGCAAGATAATTCTATAGGGAGTTTTTATCTGGAGGCGTAAACTAATGTGAATTTTATTTGGTTTTGGATATGAACTCTCAATTTTCATTGTTTAAAAGAGGTGGTTTTTTAGCGTTTTTTACGGCCCAGTTTTTGGGTGCGTATAACGATAATTTTGCTAAGTCTCTATATGGTGTGCTGCTAGCCTATGGGCTTTGGGATTTGGCAGGGGCGCGGCCTGAGCTTCTAGTATCTTTAGCGGCCGCAGTGTTTATCTTTCCGTTTATCCTCTTTACGCCTTTTGCGGGGTTCTTAGCGGATCGTTATGATAAGACAAAGATTATTATTTGGACAAAGATCGCGGAGCTCTTGATCGTTTTTGTGGCGATTACAGCGTTATATACGCATTCATTACCCTTGGCGTTTTTTAGTTTATTTGCGCTGGGTACACAAACGGCGTTTTTCTCTCCGTGTAAGTTTTCAATTCTACCACAGCATATAGAGGATAATGAGTTGATCGCGGGGAATGCATTGATTGGTGCGGGGACTTATATTGCCGTGTTGATGGGGACTATGATGGGTGCGTTTATCGCACCTTTGGCTTGGGGGAATGCGCTAGGTGCGCTTATTTTGCTCGCTGTGGCTCTTATTGGTATATTTTCTGCTTTCCGTATGAAGGCAGCCCCTGCTTCAGATATGGCTAAGGATGTTGGCTTATCGTTCTTTAAACACTATTTTAGCGTTTGGAAGATTATATTTAAACAGAGACTTCTCGTGATTATGTCTATTTTCGCTACGTCTTGGTTTTATTTCTTTGCTGCTGGATTTCATGCTCAATTCCCTAATTTTACAAGCCAAACTCTAGGCGCTGACCCGCATGTCTTAAGCTTACTCATGGTTATTTTTTCTGTAGGGATTGCTTTAGGAGGGTTGTTAAATCATAGCCTTTTAAAAGGAGAGAATGATATTCGCTTTGTCTGTTTTGCGGCTTTGGCGATTGCTTTTTTAGGGGGGGATTTATATTGGGCATCTGTTCATTTCCCTAAGCTTGCTGAGGGCGCTATGTATGAACCGTTGGGATTTTTTACGAATATTTATGGTTTGCGTGTAACGTTTGATTTGGTGTGTATGGCGATCGCAGCGGGCGTTTTTATTATTCCATTGCGTTCGGTAGTGCAGGCCTATACTGCCCTGGAAGTTAGGGCGCGTGTGGTTTCTGGCTCAAATATGCTTGATGCTATATTTATTTTGCTTTCCGCTATTATTGCCATGGTGATGTTTTCTTTTGATTATAAGGTGGAGCATTTTTATATATTTGTAAGTAGCTTTACAGGTGTTGTTGGCGTGATGGTATTTATTGGGCTGAAGCTATGTGCTATGGCTAATGGCACTAAAGGAGATAGATAATTATGAAGCCATTATTGGTCTTTGCCATGAAAGAAGAGATGAAAGAATGCTTTGAAGGCTATGAAGTGCTTCATACGCATATTGGTAAGGTTAATGCGAGTTATGCGCTCATGAAGCGTTTGGCTCAAGGAGAGCGTCCGGACATTGTGATTAATCTGGGTACGACGGGAAGCCGGAAATTTGCTTCTGGAGAGGTTGTGAACCCAACGCGCTTTATGCAACGTGATATGGATGTGCGTCCATTGGGGTTTGATCTGGGGCAAGTGCCTTTTTCTGATGATCCTGTTATTTTGCATTATGGTGAGGAGATTTCCGGTCTGAAAACGGGTTTATGCGGTACTGGTGATAATTTTGATGTGAGCGAAGAGGCTGCGCATTATGATGTGGTGGATATGGAAGCCTATGCTTTGGCGCTTATCTGTTCTCGAGAGAATATTCCGTTTTTATGTTTGAAATATATTTCTGATGGGGCAGATGGTGCCGCACATGAGGATTTTAATGAGAGCTTGAAGAATGCGGCATTAAAACTAAGTGATACTTTAAAAGGAGCAGGCTATTGAGTGATCAAAAATCGAAATTGGTTTTAGTTGTGGCACTTGGTGCTGCACTTGGTGGTGGCGCTTATTTGGCGCTTGATTATTACCAAGATCAGCAAGCGTTAAGGGCGCAGGTAAAGGCCGAAGCTGAGCAAAAGGCTGTTGAGGATGCTGAACGTAAGGCGCAGGAAGAACAGCGCGTAGTTGAGTTGACGGCAGAGTTTGAAAGCTTTTTAAATGGCTTTATTGCTGAGATATCAAAAGCTAGTCGGGAATATAAGGCTAGCAAAGCTGTAATGAAAGGGTTGGTGAAACCTGAAACGATGGCTATGGCGGCCTATGCTGAGGAAAATTATAAGCTTGGTGAGGCTACTATTTTGAATATGAAGCTGCAGATGGATGAAATGATGCAGATCTTTCAAAAAGCAGATGAGCAGTTTGAGGCTTTAATAGAAAAATGGCCGGAAGGGCGGCGTGATACGATTAATAAAAGCTGGAGTGAGCTTAGAGATGCGCGTTTAAATCAACTTGTCGGCTTTTTTGAGTCTGAAAATGATGTGCTTGCAGCTATGCAGGAATTGCTTTTTATCTGCTCTGAGAATAAGGAGCTTATGGCTATAGGGGATGATCCTTCTATAGTGAGTTTTACGGATGAGGGTGTCGCAGCGCAGTTTAATCAGCAATATATAAGACTACAGGCTTTGCAAGATTTGCAGACTGAGTTGATGGAGCAGTTGTCTCAAGATGGTGAAGATTCTTCGTTATCTGAAAAATCTTCTGAACAAGAAGTCGTGAATGAAAATGCGCAAGGAGTGAGTGCAAATTCAGAGCCATCAGGAAGCCAGCAAGAGCCTGCAGAGCGGCCTGCGCGTCAAGGTCGCCGCGGTCGATAAGGTTTGTTTGGTTTGAGCATATAAAAACCTCCGTTCAAAAGAAGAGCGGAGGTTTTAAATTTTTAGGCTGTTAAAAGCTTAGAAGCGGTATGAAACACCAGCACCGAAGATCCATGGATCTAGGTCAACTTCGCCTGTCACAGTACCGTTGTTTGCAGAAGCATCAACATCTAACCAAAGTTTTTTTACATCAAGGTTAAGGCCCCAGTGGTCATTTAACCAGTAGTCAGCACCAGCTTGTAGCGCCAAGCCCCAGCTGCTGTCTACATCAAGCTCTGTTACAACATTGTCAGATGGGTCTTCAGAATATGGCATTGTGAAGTTCAAACCAGCACCAACATAAGGGCTGAATTGTGCATCAGGTGTGAAGTGATATTGTAGAGTTAAAGTTGGAGGAAGAATCCATGTTTCACCAACATCAACATCACCAAGTGAGCTGTCTTTTAATTTTACATCATGTTTAGACGTTGCAGCGATAAGTTCTAGAGCAACATTTTCAGTGATGAAATATGAGATATCCAATTCTGGAACTGTGTCTATATCGGCATCAAAGTTACCGTTGATATTTGTTGTGCCACCATCATCAGGAGATACAACGATCATGCGGCCACGGATTTGGAAACGCTCTTTTGAAAGGTAGCTATCGCCAAGATCTTTAGCGAATGAAGGTGCGCTCATAGCAAGTACGCTTGAAGCGACTGTTGCAATAAGTGCAAGTTTTGCAAATGTTTTTGTCATGTTATTTTCCTTGTTTAACAGGGGTGATTAAACTTGTGCTTCTTAAGTATGTTTATATGAGCTGTGTGTAATTGACTTGAATCAATTTTATAAACTCAGTGCGAATTATATGGAATAAAATTTATGATTCAAAGTGGTTGTGGCTGTGAAGTTTGAATTTATGGTGGATTGATAATGCCTGTCTGTTTTGCGCCGCTAAGTGCGCTCTGTAGATGTTATCCAGCCACCGCCAAGCACACGATCGTCTTCATAGCAGACGGCTGCTTGACCAGGAGAGATACCATATTGTGGGCTTTGCAGTTCAATTTGTGCGTTGCCATTGGCTGCTTTGAGAAGGCGTGCGGCTATGGGTTGCATTACAGAGCGGAATTTTACAAGTATATCTTTCGATTGTTCGGTGCTGTTTTCCTCTAACCAATTGCAATCATTTATGTTTATGATGTTTCTGGAGAGGGATTCTTTGGGGCCGACTATAACTCGATTCGTGTCGTATTCTATTTTTATGACGTATAATGGCTCGTTATTTTCGCTTACGCCGCCGCCGATACCAAGGCCTTTTCGTTGACCAATAGTGTAATGGATGATGCCATTATGTGCACCCACGATACGCCCATCCTCATGAACGATATCGCCAGGCTTTTCAGCATCTGGGCGAACAGATTTAACGACTTTTGTGTAGTCTCCATGCGGAACAAAACATATATCTTGGGAGTCAGGTTTATCAGCGGTGATAAGTCCTAAGCGCTCAGCTTCTAGGCGTGTTTTGTCCTTGCTCCAGCCACCAAGTGGAAAACGTAGGAAATCTAGTTGTTCTTGGGTGGTTGCGAATAAAAAATAGCTTTGGTCTTTACCGTGATCATGTGCGCGGTGAAGTGTGGCTTGTCCGTCATCGTTTATACGGCGATCAATATAATGTCCTGTTGCCATGCAATCGGCGCCTAAGTCTTTAGCGACCTCAAGGAGGTCTCTGAATTTGACTGTTTGGTTGCATTTTACGCATGGGATAGGTGTTTCACCGCGAATATAGCTATCGGCAAAATCATCAATAACGGATTGTTTGAAATTACTCTCGTAATTGAGAACGTAATGTGGGAAGCCGCATTTATCGGCGACTTTCTTGGCATCATAAATATCTTGGCCTGCGCAGCATGTTTTCGCGCGGCTTGGTGCAGTCTGGCCCATATCATAAAGCTGAAGTGTTACGCCGACAACGTCATAGCCTTGCTCATGGAGAAGGGCTGCAGCTACAGATGAGTCCACGCCGCCCGACATGGCAACAACCACGCGGGTTTCGGAAGGAGGCTTGGCTATGCCCATACTGTTAAGCTCTATTTGTGTCATGGCGCAGGAATATATAGGTAAAGGCAGGTAAAAAGCAAGTTTTTCCATGTTTTTCGTAAATAATCATTTCTTGTTGTTTTTATGAATGTGTTTTATAGACGTAATTGGAGGTTCGTATGGGATATGAAATAAAAAAAATGTCGCTTTTTACTGGAGAGAAAAAGACTGACAACGCGCTATTGGAAACGCGCATTGAAGAACAATTAGTGGCGTTGGGGCATTACGCGGCTGGTCGTGATATGCGAGTGTTTGCTGGATGCGATGATAATGGACGAGCAAGCTATTTTTTTGATGCTTTTAGGGCCGGAGGTGGTTTGATTGAGGATGCACGGCCGGAGTTTTATACTTCAAAAACCAAGCGTGAACGTCATGAAGCTTTTGAAATTAGTAAAATGCAGGGGCGGGCTAGTTCGTATCTTGGAGAGTTTGCCGAGCGTGCCTGCCTGAAGTCTGCTCTGGAATTTAAGCATAACCTACTTATGCCGGGCGGTGTGCGAATTGTGTTTCCGGGGTTTGTGGGAACGCTCTCTGAGGCTATTGTTTCTATGGAGGAAAGTGATACGGCGCGGCGTGTTGATGTTGATGAGCCTTTAGTACCTATTATTGTGTTTAATATTAAAATGCCGAATGGCCGTGGTTTCTTTGATGGTCAAATCGAGACTTTAGAGAATACTATTGCTTATGCGCCGTTTTTGGCGGAGCGCCGTAATTTGTTGAAATTGGTTTCTGATATGGACGAGGCGCGCGCACTCATCGAAGCTTATGAAGAATTGGGGGCGGTTCTAGGGCGTGATATGGAGCATTTTGTGCCAGTGGTTGAAGGGCAGCCACTTAGACATTTTCATTTTAAAGATGAGGATGGTATGTATTTGAAGCGTTTATATGCTGGTGCGCCTAATGCGCCATATCAGAATAGCTTAAATGTCATTGGGTGGGATTATGACGCGCAGCCCGTCTAAGGCTTGGGTGAGGCGGATTTGACAACCTAATCTTGAATTTTTGTTGGCGTTAGGTGCAGTTTCTAGGATGTCGCATTCTTCTGGTGTTTTTTCATTATCTTCATTTTCAACGCGGTTTTTCCATTCTTCGGGGATGTAGATATGGCACGTGGCGCACGCCATGCAGCCGCCGCATGTGCCATCAATCTCGGTGATTTTGGCGTATTTAGCCGCTTGCATGATGGACATTTCCTCAAGCGCTTCTATCGTTTCTTCTCTTTGATCGTTGTGGATGAAAGTTATGCTCAGTGTGGGTTTAGGTGTTTTTTTAGGCATGTTATTTTTTACGAATTCTCTCAGTAATTTTTAATAATTTCTGCAAAAACACATCAATATCACTTTGTTTCGTATCGTAACCAGCTGAAACCCTTAAAACGGCTTTTGCGCATTTTTCTGAGCAGCCCATAGCTAATAAAACATACGAAGCTTCGACTTTTCCGCTTGAGCAGGCGCTGCCATTTGACAGGGCTATGCCTTCTAGGTCTAGGGACATGAGTAGAGTTTCGCTAGAGGTGCCTTCAATTGAGAAGGATAAAGTATTGGCTGTGCGGGGGGCGTCTAGGCCATGTATAGTTACGCCATCCATTGTGTTTAGGGTTTCTATGATTGGTTTGAGCAAAGCGCTGTAATGGTTTTGGTAATTATTTAGCTCGCTCATAGTCTCGTTTAGTGCAGCGCCGAAGCTTGCTATGCCAGCAACATTTTCGGTACCAGCACGCTGTGATTTTTCTTGCCCACCTCCTTGAAGTAGGATTGGGTTTTCTCCGCATAACCTGACAGCTAAAGCGCCAACGCCTTGTGGGCCGCCAATCTTATGCGCTGAAAGGGTGAGGAAGTCTATCCCCATATCTTGCATGTCTAGTGGGATGCGCCCTAAGGCTTGAACGCCGTCGCAATGATAAAGCGCTCCTGCATTATGAGCGATCTCTGCAATATCTTTCACTGGTTGTATAACGCCGGTTTCATTATTGATAGCCATGATCGAAACAAGTGCAGGCTTATGGGTTTTGACAAGCTCTTTGAGTTTATCTAGGTCAATCACGCCGTTTTTTAAGACTGGAGCGCGTATAGCTGCTGGCATGCTTTCTAGGACAGAAGGGTGTTCTATAGCGCTGGTGATGATTGTTTCATGAGCGAAGTGCTTTAGAACGGTGTTATTCCCTTCTGTTGCGCCGCTATTAAAGATGATCTGCGCGGGTGGGCAGTTAATGGCTTTGCCAAGATCTTCTCGTGTTTGTTCAATAAAGCTGCGTCCTTTGCGGCCTAGGCTATGGATAGAGGAGGCGTTATATGCATTTTTTGTGGCTTCAATAAGAGCTTCGTGTGCTGAAACGCGAAGTGGGGCGGTGGCATTATAGTCCAAATATATGATTTTTTCTGATTTCATTTTACGTGTTTTTCGTTCTTTTTATGTATTTATTTTACATATACTTTAGGCTGTAAATCCATTATCCACAAACAATATCAATGGCTTATCATTATTTTGTAGACAATGTAAAGGGGGTTGACTATACCATTGACATCATCGTAGCAGATTAGAGCGTTCGATTCTCTAGTTTCGCTACATATAATAACATAGAACCAAAAAGGGAATTTTATGCCAGAAGTCATTTTCAATGGCCCAGCGGGTCGTCTTGAAGGTCGCTATTCTCATTCAAAGATTAAAAATGCGCCACTTGCTCTCGTGTTACATCCGAGTCCTGAGCATGGCGGAACGATGAATAACAAAATTACTTATAATATGTTTCAAGCTTTTGCGGCACGTGGTTTCTCCGTTCTTCGCTTTAACTTCCGTGGTGTGGGCCGTTCACAAGGTATTTATGACCGTGGTGAAGGTGAGCTTTCTGATGCTGCATCTGCATTAGACTGGATGCAAGAGATTAACCCAAATGCGCCATATGTATGGGTTGGTGGTTTCTCATTTGGAGCTTGGATTGGTATGCAGCTTTTGATGCGCCGTCCGGAAATCGAGGGCTTTGTCTCTGTTGCTCCTCCAGCTAACACAGAAGATTTTTCTTTCTTAGCACCATGTCCGACATCAGGTCTTATGCTGCAAGGTGGTATGGATGATGTTGTTTCTGAGCCATCAGTTGCTGAACTTGTTGAGCGCCTCTATGAGCAAAAAGGTATTACAATTGATTACCGTGTGCTGGATGGTGCGAACCACTTCTTCCATGGCT
This sequence comes from Micavibrio sp., assembly GCA_002687495.1. Classification (GTDB taxonomy): domain Bacteria; phylum Pseudomonadota; class Alphaproteobacteria; order Micavibrionales; family Micavibrionaceae; genus TMED27. The sequence continues at coordinate 12,073 of NZAJ01000019.1, forward strand.
ATAATGATATCTTGATCGAGCATATGCATGATCACTTGAATAAAGCTGGTGCTGGCCGTGAGGTTAATGTTGGTGATATGAAAGAAATGGTCGGTTAAAAAACTCGACCATCTCATTTTAGCTTTTTTGTTTTAAAGCGCCTTAAAGGGCGCTTTTTACGTTTTCGACATGGTCTTTGACTTTTACTTTGCGCCAAATTTGAGCAATTTTACCTTCTTCATCTATTAGGAAGGTTGAGCGCTCAATGCCCATGAACTTCTTGCCATACATATTCTTTTCTTTCCAAACGCCGTAATCTTCGCATGTGTTGCCGTTTTCATCGCTCGCGAGTGGAAAGGTAAAACCATATTTTTCTTTAAATTTATCATGCTTAGCGGCAGAGCATTTAGAAATGCCGATGACTTGTGTATTGAGTTTTGAAAAATCTGGCATGGCTTCATTAAAGGCGCAGCTCTCAGTTGTGCATCCTGGTGTGTTATCTTTCGGGTAGAAATAGACAACAACTTTTTGTCCTTTTAAATCCGATAGCGTTATTTCGCCGTTATTATCAGTTGGAAGTTTAAAGTCGGGGGCAAGATCGCCAATTTTTAATTCTGCCATGGATTTAACTCCTGCTTTTGTTAATAATGGTCAGCATTACTATATATGGCGAGTGTGTTTTAAGTTCAAGTGAAGGGACTATTTTGTTTTGCAAATAGCGTGGCGAAAAATATTTAGGCGTGTATCCCTTCTCATTATAGAAGCTTTTCTTGCAATCTCCGTACTTGGCGTTATTGCCTCGTGCTTTTTTATCTGGCGAATTAGCTCTTCACCTTTAGAAATTGAATTTGCACGCTCTAGCGTTGAGCAAGCCTTACGTGATGCGAGTGATCAGGTGAATGTGAAGATGGATAAAATCTATATTCATTTGCCTGAATTGCGCGGTCCATTGATGCTCGGTCTTCGAGGTGGGGCTCTTTACAATAAGCAAGATCAGGAGCTGTTATCAGTCGATGAAGTTGCTATAGGCCTGAATAAGGCTAATTTGGTTTTTGGGCAATTTAGACCTGAAGCGCTGTTAATATATTCACCGCAGATTAATTTCACACGAACCGGCGCTAAGGAATTTGATATTGATATAGCGGGATCTTCTGATGATTTGTCAATTGATCAGCCGGGTGAGGGGGAAGATACAGCAATATTTGAACGAATATTGGATTATGTATCTGCCGATGGTGAGGCGGGAGCCTCGGCGTATTCATATTTAAAGCGCGTAGAGATACTTGATGCAAGCTTTCACATAGATGATCAATATATTGGTGTTGATTGGGTTCTGCCGCAGGCGGGGCTCGCTGTTGAGCGTGTTGATGAGGGTTTGCGTGCGGAATTAGCGTTGAGTATCCCGCATGATGATGGCGTGAGCCCTTCTGCGACATTAGAAGCTGCAGCGCTTCTGCATGAGCGCAGTAAAAATATGGATATTGATGTCAGTCTGGAGGCTTTTATGCCTTCGATGTTAGCGTCTAAATTTGAAGAATTGTCTATTCTCTCTGAGCAAAAAGGCACGGTGGATTTAAAGTTAAAGGCTGAGCTTGATGAAACGGCGCAGCTTATATCTGCGGAGGTGGCTGTATTGTCAGAGCGTGGAGAGCTTAATCTAGATGCGCTCTCTGAAGGGGCTGTTCCTTATAAAGAACTTGGCGCTATGGCCAGTTATGATGCACTCGCGGGGACTTTGAAACTTGAACAAGTGCAAATCACTTTGAAAGATGTAGCTTTTAAAGCAAGTGCGGATTTGGTTCTAAAGGCTGCTTTGGGGCAGGGGGATTTTGCAGGGCGCGGGCCTATTCGCTTATCTGTTGATGAAGTTTCTCAAGATGAACTTGCTTCTCTTTGGCCTGCGGCACTGAAGGGGGATAATAGCGAGAAATGGATCGTGCAGCGTATGTCTAACGGGGTGTTCCGTGATGTCTATGCGCAAGGTGATTTAGTTATTGATAGTGCTTTAGAAGAAAATAGTGTCGATATTGAAGGGCTTATTGCCGGATTTGCTTTTGATGGTATGACGGTGAATTATCGTGATCCGCTACCGGCTTTAGTGGGTGGTAAAGGTGAGGGGCGTTTTGATCTTGCGAAAGAGTCTTTGGAGATCTCTGTAACGGAAGGTTATCTGGGCGGGCTTTCTGTTCATGAGGGTGCTTTGGTGTTTTCGAATATCATAGAGAAAGGCGCTGGGGGTGCTGATCTTAAGATAGGGCTTAAGGGTGGTTTCAAGGCTGTTCTTGATTATGTGGCGCAAGAGCCGATTGCAGTTAAACCTGATTTTAATGCTGGAGGTGCAGCGGGGAGTGTTGATCTCAACGTTCATGTTAATTTCCCGACCAAAGCCGACTTGCCTAAGGATGAGGTCAAAATTGATGTTGAAGGAAAGCTCTCGGAGGCTCGTATTCCAGCAGTTGTAAAAGGGTTGGATCTGACTGGTGGTCCATATGATGTGAGTGTGAAAGATGGCTTATTTAGTGTGGCTGGTAAGGGAGCTTTGGATGGTCGTGCTATTGAGCTTAGCTACTCGGAATATTTAAGTGCTGCGGGTAAGCCATATTCTAGTCGTGTAAAAGCACGCCTTAATGCTGATCAAAAATTGCGCGAGAAATTCGGTATTGATTTAAGCGTATTTTTATCAGGGCCTGCTTATGTAGATGTGAACTATACCGCTTATCAGGATAAGCGTTCTGAGGCTCTTGTGAGTGCTGATTTAAAGAATTCCGTAATTAATATTGAGCCTTTTGATTACCGTAAGGATGCTGGGGTAGCGGCGCAAGCTAAGCTGACAGCTTTATTACAAGCGGGCGTTTTAAAAGAGATTAGGGGGCTGAGTGCGAGTGCCCCTTCTTTAAGTGTTGAGCGCGCCAAGCTTGGCTTTAGAGGGGCTGGAGACAATACGGCGCTTGCAGGTGGTAATGTAAGTAGTTTTGTTCTCGATCAGAGTCGTGGTGCAGCAGAGTTTGAAATCGACCAAAGCGGTAAAATTATGATCGAGATGGATGGCCAAGCTTTTGATTTGCGTCCGTTCCTTAATAATGAAAAGAAGGATGATGAGGATTATGAGAGTGATTCTATGCAGGTTTCTATAAAGGCTGATCGCATGTTTACGGCTGAAGATCAGCAAGTGCGTAATGTGAGCATGTATATTGATATTAATAAGCAGGGGCGCTTTAACCAGCTAGAGCTTGATGGTGTTGCGGGCAAGGGGGCAATTTATCTGCGCTTTAAACCTGACAATCAGGGGAAAAGAACCTTCCATTTTGAAGCGGATGATGCAGGCGCAACCTTGAAAGCATTCGATTTATTCTCGAGTATGCAAGGTGGTAAGATGGTTATATATGCAGAGCCGATACGTAGCGTATATGATAGGAATTTGATAGGGAAAGCCGAAATTACAAATTTTAAAGTTGTTGGAGCGCCAGTACTAGCAAGGCTTTTGGGGGTTATGTCCTTGAGCGGTGTGTTGCAAAGTTTGAGTGGGGAGGGCATTAATTTTCAAAAAATGGCGGCAGATTTTGATTGGCTTTACCGTCCTGAAGGGAGTTTGCTCGTTTTAAAGGATGGGCGCACATCAGGGAACTCATTGGGGCTTACTTTTGACGGTACATTTGATAATGCGGCGCAGACTTTAGATGTTGCGGGGACAGTTATTCCTCTCTCTGGTATTAATAAAGCGATTGGTTCAATTCCATTGGTGGGGGATATCCTTACTGGTGGGACAGGATCACTTTTTGCTGCGACTTATACGATGAAGGGGAGGGCGGCAGAGGCGGAAGTGTCTGTTAATCCGCTTTCTGTTTTAACGCCGGGTATATTGCGCCGTATCCTTTTTGAAGAAAATTAGCGTGTTTAGTCTCATGTAAAATAGGTCTAGATTTTATTCCTAAACCTTAACCAGTGCGTGTTTTTTCTTACCCGCAGAGAGCTTTAAATATTCGCCATCGATGAGATCGCTTTTTGTTGCTGCGGCATCAAGGGCTGTAATCGCTTTGTCGTTAAGCTTAGCGCCACCGCCCTTTACAAGGCGTTTTGCCTCGCCTTTAGTCTCGGTTAAACCGGTTTCTACGAATAAATCTAGGATATTTATGCCAGAATCGAATCGGCTCGTATCAATGGTGATTGAGGGCAGGTCATCACCAACTACGCCTTGCTCAAAAACTTTCTGTGCTGTGTCAGCCGCTTCAATGGCAGCCGCTTCACCATGGCAGAGTTTAGTGGCTTCGAAAGCTAGAACCTTTTTGGCTTCATTAATCTCGGCACCTTGTAAGGCATCAAGTTTATAGATCTCTTCCATAGGCAGGAGCGTGAAGCGTCTTAGCAATGTACCAACCATCACATCATCAACATTGCGCCAATATTGATAATAGTCATATGGCGAGGTCATGTCAGCATTGAGCCAAACCGCACCACCTTCTGTTTTACCCATTTTTTTGCCCTCAGGCGTGGTGAGTAGTGGTGCTGTTAACGCGAAGAGTGAGGCGCCTTTCATTTTGCGTCCTAATTCAACACCGTTAATCATGTTACCCCATTGATCAGAGCCGCCCATTTGCAGTGTGCAGCCATAGCGATCAAAAAGTTCTGCGAAGTCATATCCTTGTAAGATCATGTAGTTAAATTCGATGAAAGTCATCGGTAACTCACGGTCAAGGCGCATTTTAACGCTTTCAAATGAAAGCATGCGGTTAATGGTGAAGTGCATGCCGACTGTTCTTAGGAACTCAATATAGTTTTGCCCTGAGAGCCAGTCATAGTTATTCACCATGACTGCGTCAGTTTCACCATCGCCGTATTTTACAAATTTTGAAAACACGGTTTTGATCGTGTCAATATTGTCGTTAATTTCTTCAGGCGTCAGGAGAGGGCGCGTTTTATCTTTTAATGTCGGGTCAGGGATTAGCGCAGTTCCGCCGCCCATAAGCGAGATTGGCTTGTGGCCACAGGCCTGAAACCAGTGTAAAAGCATGATTGTATATAGATGACCAATATGAAGCGAAGGGCCTGTCGGGTCATAGCCGACATAAGCTGTTTGTGGGCCTTCGGTTAGTTTTTTGTCGAGGCCTTCTAAATCTGAGCACTGGTGTATAAAGCCACGCTCGTTTAAGATGTTTAAAAATTCTGATTCATATTCTTTTGTCATGAGGTTCTTATAAATATGGGCGATCAAAAAGTCTATAGGGCAATTGGTTTAATGTCTGGCACTGTGCTGGATGGTGAGATTGATGTTGCGCTCCTTGAAACTGATGGGCAGGGCTATGTAGATGTGAAGGAGTTTTATGCGCATCCATATGATAAGAGCGTGCGTGAGAAAGTGCGTGCTTGTTTTGGTAAGTATGAGCGTGATGCCTTGGTGGATGAAGCGGATGCTTTGGTTACGGATGTTCATATTGATGCGTTAAAGGCGAGTGGCTTTGAAGCTGATATTATAGGCTTTCATGGGCAAACTATCACACATGCTCCAGATGAAGCTTTTACTTGGCAAATAGGTGATGGGGCAAGACTTGCTAAGAGTTGCTCTATGGCTGTGGTGAGTGATATGCGCCAGGCTGATATAAAAGCCGGCGGGCAGGGCGCGCCTTTATTGCCGCTTTATCACGCCGCTAGGCTTTCAATGCATAAAGAGCCTATAGCTGTTTTGAATTTGGGCGGCGTATCAAATATTACTTATATTGATAACCCAGTTCAGGAAATTATTGCTTTTGATTGTGGGCCTGGTAATGCGCTCATGGATGATTATATGCGGGTTAATCTTGGTAAAGACTATGATGAAGGCGGCGCATATGCTGCCTCAGGTACAGTCTCTGAAGCATTGGTTGAGCGTTATTTAGAAGATGAGTATTTTGCGCTCATGCCGCCGAAATCTTTGGATCGAAATCATTGGGACCTCTCTCTAGTGGCGGGTCTTCCAGAAGCGGATGCGATGGCAACGCTTCTTAAAATAAGTGTCTTGGCGATAAAGCAGGGTGTGAAGATGCTGCCGCGGCCAGTGCATACTGTTTATGTGTGTGGTGGTGGGCGTAAAAATGCAGCGCTTATGATGCGTCTTTCTAAATGGCTTGGAGAAGTGAGGGCGGTTGAAGATATTGGCTGGAACGGTGATGCGACTGAGGCTGAGGGTTTTGCGTATTTAGCTGTGCGCTCTTTATTGGGCTTACCATTAACATTGCCGAGTACAACAGGTGTTGCCAAGCCACTTACTGGTGGTGTATTGCATAAGCCATGATTAAGGCGTTTTTTGAAGTATGCAGGCGCTGCAAATCACGATTTGCTTGACGTCTAGTTCTCGCAAAACGCGATGTTCGCAGAGCGTATAATTCAAATTTGAGGGAAAAATGGCTATTAAAGCAGTAAGTCCAAAGACTATAGAAGAGGCTGCGCAAATATTGCGTGATGGCGGGCTTGTAGGTATGCCCACTGAAACAGTTTATGGTTTGGCGGCTAATGCGCTCAATGGTGAGGCTGTTGCCAAGGTCTTTGAGGCTAAAGGGCGTCCTGCCATTAACCCTTTGATTGTTCATGTGTATTCAATTGATGAAGCGGCTAAATATGTAGAGCTTAATGATTTTGCACGCGCAGCGGCGCATAAGTTTTGGCCTGGGCCATTAACAATGATTTTACCTAAGGTTCAGGGCTGTAAGGTTTCAGATTTAGCAAGTGCAGGGCTTGATACTTTGGCTGTGCGTGTGCCTGCTCATAAAGTTGCACTTTCTCTTTTGAAGGGAGCTGCAGTTCCATTAGCAGCCCCAAGTGCGAATAAATCGGGGAGTTTATCTCCAACATCTCCAGCGCATGTGCATGACTCACTCGGGGGCAAAGTGGATATGATTTTAGCGGCAGGTGCTTCTTCTGTTGGGCTGGAATCTACTGTCCTTGATTTGAGCGGGGAGGAGCCTGTGGTTCTTCGTCCGGGCGGCGTCACTGCAGAAGATTTAAGCGAAGTGCTTGGTGTTGAAGTGCGGTATGCGGATGGGGATGCGGATAAGCCAAAATCTCCAGGCTTGCTTTTAAAGCATTATGCGCCGAACACAAAGGTGCGTTTGAATGCTGTGGATGTTGATGAAGGGGAGGCGTTACTGGCTTTTGGTTCTTTGAAATTTATGGGGCTTAAGCAGGGCGGTTTTGCTAAAGACTTACCAGAGGGGCGTCTTTGTAATTTAAGTGACCGTGGAGATCTTCACGAAGCGGCTGCAAATCTCTTTGCTATGCTTAAAGAACTTGATAAAAGTAATGCGAAAGCTATAGCTGTGATGTCTATTCCAGATGAGGGGATAGGGCGCGCGATTAATGATCGCTTGCGTAGGGCGGCTGAGAGCTAGTGATAAGGGATGGCGACAATGAAAAAGATATTGGTGACAGGCGCTGCGGGGTTTGTTGGGGCTGCATATGCTAAGCGTTTGCTAGAGCTTGGCTATGAAGTTTTAGGGATTGATAACCTTAATGATTATTATGCTGTTTCGCTAAAAGAGGCTCGCCTTAAAGAGCTTGAGCCATTTGAAAATTTTGAGTTTCGTAAGGTCGATATCTCTGATCGTGAGGTCATGTCATCTTTATTTTCTGAATGGCGCCCACAAATCGTGGCGAATATGGCGGCTCAAGCGGGTGTTCGTTATTCTATTGATCATCCTGATGCTTATGTTGATAGCAATTTACAAGGCTTTTTGAATATTCTGGAAGGGTGCCGTCATAACGGTGTTGAGCATCTTATATATGCGTCTAGCTCTTCTGTTTATGGGGCGAATAAGACGGTTCCTTTTTCTGTGTCTCAAACGGTTGATCATCCAATTAGTTTATATGCGGCGACAAAGAAAGCGAATGAGCTTATGGCGCATAGCTACGCGCATCTTTATCGTTTGCCTGTGACGGGGCTTCGTTTCTTTACGGTATATGGCCCTTGGGGGCGCCCTGATATGGCGGTATATAAATTCACTGATAAGATCGTGAATGGTGAGAGAATTGATGTCTATAATAACGGGGATATGAAGCGCGACTTTACTTATATTGATGATATTGTTGAGTCTATGGTGCGTTTAATTGATCATATTCCGCTCGCTGATGAAGTTTGGGATGGTTTTGAGCCTGATCCTGCCTCAAGTAACGCTCCGTATCGTTTGTATAATTTAGGGAATAGTAATCCTGAGGATTTGATGGATATGATTGGCTGTATCGAAGGCTCACTAGGGCTTGAGGCGGATAAGAACTTTATGCCGATGCAGCCAGGGGACGTGTATTCGACCTTTGCAGATACCAAAGCTTTAGAAGATGCTGTTGGTTTTAAGCCGAAGACTCCATTGCGCGAGGGCGTTGAGAAATTTGTTGAGTGGTATAAGGTCTATCACAAACTTGATGAGCAAAAAAAGGCTATTGGCCATGAGTGAAGAGCGTATTAAATATATTTTGTCATGGGTTTTGTGGCCTGCTTTGTTTATTGGGTGCATGTCTTTCACAACTTATGGTTTTTTAAATGATAACCCAATTTTATATTTTAACATTGCCTATGTTTTCATGATTATAGCGCTGTGGCGTTTAGAGATTTGGATGCCACATGAGCGCGAATGGCATAAGCCGGATGGTCAAAATATAGCCAGTATATTACATACTCTATCTTCAAAAGGTACTGTTCAGAGTTTATTAATTTACAGTACTGCTATTGGCTTGGCGGATATACTTGAAGGGAGTAAGGGGCTAGGGCTGTGGCCTGATGCATGGCCTTTGTGGATGCAGGTCTGTTTAGCGGTAGTGGTGTCTGAATTTGGTTTGTATTGGGCACATAGGGCTGGACATGAGGTTCCTCTAATATGGCGTTTTCATGCAGTTCACCATTCAGTGGAAAAACTGTGGTTTTTGAATACGGGACGTTTCCATTTTGTTGACAGTTTGATCAGTATTGTGTTGGCGATGGTGATGTTAATGATCGTTGGTGCGCCGATGGATATGATGATGTGGGTCTCTGCGGTGACTGCTTTTCTAGGTATGCTCACACATTGTAATGTTGAGATGCGTTTTGGCTGGTTGAATTATATTTTTAATACGCCGGGGCTGCATCGATGGCATCACTCGAAAGATTTGAAAGAGGGTAACCGCAACTATGGAGAGAATGTTATGGTTTGGGATTTGCTCTTTGGAACTTACTATGATGCTGATTACAGACCGCCTGCGGATATTGGTATGAAGGATTATATGCCGAAAGCTTTTTGGAAGCAGATCCTTTGGCCGTTCTTACCTGTAAGTATTAAGCAGCGTTTAGAGCCAGATTTTGTTCACCTTCCTTTTATCAGAGAAGAAAAATAGGAAGAGCGTTCGGCGTAAATTTTCTATTCCTACTTGTAGTGTGGTTTAGCATCTAGTATTTTATGGTTGTGCTATTTATTGTTTAATAACAATGCACAAGCATAAGGGGGCGATGGTGCAAAAGAAGGCGTTAATCACTGGGGTTGCGGGTCAAGATGGGGCGTATTTAGCCCGCTTTTTACTGGATAAGGGCTATGAGGTTCATGGCCTTGTGCGATGGGATAGCTATGTTGCTAAGCGTGATGGTTTAAGGCGCTTGAATCTTTTGGAGGTCTTAGGGCCTTATTTTTCTATTCATTATGGTGACGTGAGTGATGCGCATAATATTGCCTCAGTCATAAAATCGACCAAGCCGGATGAGATTTATAATCTTGCAGCGCTCTCTCATGTTCAGGTGAGCTTTGATGTGCCTGCTAGCAGCTTTGATATTAATGCTCATGGTATTTTGAATATCTTAGAGGCTGTAAGATGTTTGGATATGGAAGAGCGCGTGCGTATTTATCAGGCTTCAAGTTCTGAAATGTTTGGTAAGGTTCCGGCCCCTCAAAATGAAATGAGCGCTATGCAGCCATGTAGCCCATATGGCGTGTCTAAACTTGCTGGCTACCATTTGGCACGGCTGTATCGCGAGTCATATGGTTTGTGGGTCTGTAATGGGATTTTGTTTAATCATGAAAGCCCTTTGCGTGGGGAGGATTTTGTTACGCACAAAGTTACGCGCTATGTTGCTGAGCTAGAGCATGGCTATCAAAAGCCGTTATCTCTTGGCAATTTGGAGGCTATACGTGATTGGGGGGATGCGCGAGATTATGTGCGCGGCATGTGGATGATGATGCAGGCGGAAGAACCTGATGATTTTGTGCTGGCAAGTGGTCAAGCCCTTAGTGTTAGAGCGTTCGTGGACGCTGCATTTTCTTCCTTAGGCTATCAGATTGAGTGGCGCGGCAGTGGGCTTGATGAGCTTGGAGTTGATGCTGAAACAGGGAATGTGTTGGTTAAAATTGATGAAGCATTTTATAGGCCTTTAGAGCTTGATCATTTGCTGGGTGATGCCTCTAAAGCTAAAGATATACTTGCGTGGAAGCCGGAGATTGGCTTTGAGCAAATGCTTCGTGATATGATAGAGCATGATCGTAAAATAATCTCTTTGGAGGGGAATGGAGATGGTTAGTGCTGCTGGGTGGCTAGATCAGCCGTTAGATATCTCTGGTAAAACGATATTGGTTTTAGGCGGCACGGGCATGGTCGGAGCTGCGATTTTAAGACGTTTAAAAAATGAAGATGTGCACATATTAAGTCCGAACCGTTCTGCGCTAAACCTGCTAAGGCAAGATGATGTTGAGGTTTATATGCGTGCTCATAAGCCTGATATTGTCATTATGGCAGCAGGTAAGGTTGGGGGCATTGTTGCTAATGTTGAAAAGCCGGCAGCGTTTTTATATGAGAATCTTATGATTGAAGCGAATGTTATACATTCGTGTTATCTGGCTGGGGTTGAGAAGCTCTTGTTTTTAGGCTCTTCTTGTATCTATCCCAAAGATGCCGCAATCCCTATTGTTGAAGATGCGCTGTTAAGTGGCGCGTTGGAGCCTACAAATGCGCCTTATGCGCTTGCTAAAATTGCGGGTGTAAAGATGTGCGATTCGTATCGTATGCAATTTGCGTGTGATTATATTAGCGCTATGCCGTGCAATTTATATGGGATTGGTGATCGTTATGATGCGCGGAAAAGCCACGTTGTGCCTGCTTTGTTGATGCGGGCTCATATGGCGAAGGTGGCGAATGACCCTGAGTTGATTGTTTGGGGAAGTGGGCAGGTGCTTAGAGAGTTCTTGTTTGTTGATGATTTGGCGGATGGGCTTATATTCCTTTTGAAAAATTATAGCGGTGCAGGGGCAATTAATATTGGTAGTGGGGAAGAGATTAGTGTGGCGGAGCTGGCAAGTTTGATTTGCGAAACTGTCGGATTTGAAGGGCGGTTAGTTTTTGATAAGAATATGCCTGATGGTGTGAAGCGTAAGCTTATTGATAGTCAGAAAATTATGAATGCAGGATGGCGTTATAAAACTACATTGCGCTATGGCCTGGCGAAGACTTATGAAGATTTTTTGGCGCATCATTGAATGCGTATGTATTGCACTTTTATCTTGAGCGTTTCATTTTATAATATGATTTATAGGTCTTTGAATATCGAAAGTAATAAATAATTACATCGCGTATTGTATTTTGGTATTTTTGTGCATTACGGCACTGTAATATAATGATTTTTTTTATTTATTATTGACGATTTTTTATTTTCTGTGCACATTATTAATACTTATTCGTTTTCTTACATTTGAAAGATAATCGCTCATGGCTCGCTTTTACGGCAAATCGCTATTTGATGACGTGCTCTCTAAAAAGAACTGGGAGCAGGGTGTTTTGCGCGTTTGTATTGAAGCTTGTGATTGCTCTGAGGATCCTTTTGGATATAGGGCAGTTTTTTTCACTGGTGATGATGCGAGTTCTAAAGAAGGTGGTGTAGCCAATCGCTTTATTGTTGGGGCATCCTTTTTGTTGCAGCGTAAAAAGAACTTGATGAGAAGCGGTTATGAGGCGCCAATGACTGAGAAGGCGATTGCGCTTTTAGAAGGTAAAATTGGCTCTCTTGCTATGGCTTAATCTGCGTTAGTCCATAAGCAAATCCTATAATGTATAAGCTTTATATAAGATATGAGTATGCTTGATCTTTTTTGGTATTTGCTCCAAAATTAGTATTATATACCTCACTAACGTTAAGAGTTTTTAATGTCTTCACCTTCCTTTCAGGCTGTTTGTAATCACATTTTGATGGTAGAGCCTGTTGAATTTTTCGCCAATCCAGAGACGATGGATACTAATGTCTATCAGCATGCGCAGGTGACGCTTTCACATGAAGAGATCTTTCGCAAAGCACTTGCTGAATTTCGGGCTTTTAGGGATTTGCTCGTTGAGAATGATGTTATGGTTACGACAGTTACGGGGACAAAAGGTTCGCCGGATTCTGTTTTTCCTAACTGGGCGTCAACGCATCGCGATGGGCGGATGATGCTTTATCCTATGATGAGTGAAAATAGACGCGCTGAGCGAGATGTGGCTGTGATTGAGATGTTATCAAAATCATATCCTCATATCACAGATTGGAGCGCTTTTGAGGATGAAGGGCTTTATTTGGAGGCGCGCGGGAGTATAGTTTCTGACCGTCAAAATAAGCGTGCCTATGCTGGACTTTCAGGGCGGACAAGCCGTGAGCTTGTGGAGAAATGGGCTGAGCATATGGGGTATGAGATAGAGATTTTCGATACGCTGAGCCATACTGGAAAGCCCGTTTATCATACGGATCTTGTGATATGGATTGGTTCAACTTTAGCAGGAATCTGTAGTGAAGCTATTGTTGAAAGCGATCGTGATCGTATCGTAAATGCTTTGAAGCAAACGCATGAAGTTATCGAATTTGATAATACGCAGCTGCAATCTTTTTGTGGAAATGCCCTAGAGGTCATGAATAAAAAGGGGGAGCGCTTTCTTGCTTTATCTGAAGCGGCTTATAAAGCGCTTAAGCCTGAGCAAAAAGCGCTCATGGAGAAGAAATTTGATAAATTGCTCTATGCGCCGCTTGATACATTAGAGGCTTTTGGGGGTGGGTCGGCTCGCTGTTGCCTCATGGAACTTTATTAATCGCTTTATATTCTCCATCAGCGTTGTTGCTCGTTCCTCGCGTAGATTGACTACGCCACGTTCCTCGCGTTTAGTTGAACAGTGCTTTCGAAGCGCTATTACATCGAGCGCATGGTGAGTAAGACCACATCGTTACCATACTCAATCTGACCAGACATCTGCACACGCTCGCCTTTGCGGGCGAGTTTAAGGATTGTCTCGTAAGTTACCGGGCCTTTAGTGGGGGTGCCATCTGGTGCGGTTAGTAAGAAATCGACATCCGCATTGGTCGCATCGGCTGTCGAGCTCATTTTTACTTCTGTATCACTGATAATTTCAAAAGTGCTAGTCCAAGTGCAGCCAGCATCATCTATGCGGTGCGTTTGTCCGTTTATGATTTCGGTTTCTCCATCACTCTTTTTTTCAATGGGGCCCTGATAGCTAGTCGTGGAGCTTACGCGATATTTTCCATCTAATTCATGCGACATTTCTAAATTAAATTCCTATCTGATATTATTCTGCAGCGATTTGTTGTTCGCTTAAGATCATATTTTTCTCGTAACTATAACGCTTCCAAAAGGTTATGGCCAAGATTATTGATATGCATATGACGTGAATGGTGGCTGTTAAGCTCAGCATAAAGTCCTTAATTTCGAATATACTATATAAAACAGTTATGATGTATGTGGCGTTCCATGTGCCCCATGCCTGAATTGAAACATCACGGCAGTCGCTTTGGGTTTTCCAAAGGCGTAATATTTGAGGTACATATCCGCAAAATGAAATGATTGCGACGAATGAATATAATGTAGTTATGAGACTCATAATATAACCATTAGCGAATTCTGTTTTTCTTTAGGTTGAGAATAAAGCTAAGAAGTTAATATTATTATAACACGCTATTTTTCTTTGTGTTTTTCAGTTAGTGCATTGATTTGCAATAGTTATTAGAACTCGTCTTATTGCTCGTCATAAAAAGGGGGAGGGGGTGGGGTGGTTTATTACCGCGTTAACTATACCCGCTCTTACCCTTTATATTTTAGGATAAAATGCCTATTTTATCAAGCTGCATTTTTGTCTTTATCAAGCAAACCTTCACGTCTTAATAAGGCATCCGGATCTGCATCACGGCCTCTGAAATTCTTATATAAGATATTCGGTTGCTCAGAGCCTCCGCGTTCTAGAATTTCTGTGCGGTAAGCTTTCGCCGCATCTTGGTTATAGAGGCCTTTTTCTAAGAAAAGCTCGAAAGTATCCGCGTCTAAGACTTCGGCCCATTTGTAGCTGTAATAGCCTGCTGAATAGCCACCAGCAAAGATGTGGCTGAAGCTTGATGAGACAGGCCCCGCCAATCGTGGGAAGAGTGTGCAGTCTTTTATCGCGTCGTCTTCAAAGGCTGCGACATCCTTGATCGTGCTTGGCTCTGTTGTGTGCCAAGTCATGTCTAGCGTGCCGAGAGAGATTTGACGCAGGCCGCCCCAGCCCACCATGAAGTGGATTGAGTCTTTAAGTTTTTGAATAAGGTCTTCTGGGATTTTATCGCCTGTTTCATAATGACCGGCGAACATATCAAGCGTCTCTTTTTCGTAGCACCAATTTTCTTGAAGCTGAGATGGAAGCTCGACAAAGTCCCAGAGTACGGATGTTCCAGCTAGAGAACGATACGTTACGTTTGATAGCATGCCGTGCATGGCGTGACCCATTTCGTGGAAAAGCGTTGTAACTTCCTCATGTGTTAGAAGGGCTGGTTTGCCAGGGGTTGGCTTAGAAAAATTGCAAACAATGGCAATGACTGGGCGTTCAATTTTACCATTAAAGAGGCCCTGTTCGCGGTAGCTTGTCATCCAAGCGCCTTGTTTTTTTCCAGTGCGTGGAAAGAAGTCAGCATAAAGTGTGCCGATGAAACTTTGATCTTCCTTGCTGAAAACTTCGAAGCTTTGCACATCCTCATGCCATGTTTCGTAATCGCTATTTGCACGAAACTCGACATTGAAAAGTTTTTCAAAATGCTCAAAGCAGCCCTTAAGAACCTTGTCTAATGGTAGGTATGGGCGGAAGTCCTCTGAAGAGAAGTTAAAGAGTTTTTGTTTGAGCTTTTCTGCGTAATAAGCAATGTCCCATGGCTTTAGATCGCCCTCTAAGCCTTGCTCTTGGGCAAAGTCTTTTAAGGCTTTAAGGTCTTGCTCAGCCGCTGGTTTGTAGGCTGTTTTGAGTTTATCTAAGAAGCCAAAAACAGTTTCTGGTGTTTCTGCCATGCGGCGCTCAAGTACATATTCGGCATGATTTTGATAGCCTAAAAGATTGGCGCGTTCATGTTTGAGATTTACGATTTTGAAAATATTATCGCAGTTATCATATTGATCGCCATAGGCGCGGTTCGCAAAAGCGCGCCACATTGTTTCGCGTAGCTCACGATTATCTGCATATTGCACGAAAGGAATATAGCTTGGGTAATCGAGTGTAAAACGCCATTTGCCGGAAAGCTCTTTTTCTTCAGCGGCATGGGCTGCGCCTTCTATGGCAGAGCTTGGTAAGCCAGAGAGATCTTCTTCGCTTTCAAT
>NZAJ01000020.1 GCA_002687495.1 Micavibrio sp.
AAAGAATGGTGAAGCGCTTATTGGCTGTGACCACTGGAGTAACTATGTTGGGAGCAACAGCAATGGGTGCTATGGCTGCAAGTTTGGACAACTATCCAAATGACTTCGTCACCGATGGAGTTTTTGACGGGTATTTTGTTGTTGGTGAAAACGCAGCCACTGTAGACAACTTGGCTATGACCGATATTGCTGCAGGAATGAGATATATGGCTGCTGGCGGAGCTTCTACTGTTACCGTAGAAGGGGATGCATGGATGGTAGGAACAAGTGCTAAGTTCTTGGAAATGGCTGATACAGATGCTACTTCAGTATCCGATCAACCAGGAGAGACGTTCTACAATATCTCTACATTTATCGGAGATGAGGAACTAGGCGGTTTAGTTGATGGTACTTGGTCAACAAACGAAAACGATTACAATTTTCAACAGTTCTTGTTTTTCGATGACACATCCAACGATCACACGATTGTTAAGTATTCCGAAAATGACGATGATGTAACTGCAGACCATCTGTATTTTGAGAATGGGAAGCAAATCGGTCGTTATAAGCTAGAGTTCACCTCTACTGCACAGTCTGATATTACTGATGCTAATGGTGCTGCTGACACTACCGGAGCTTATTTGGATGACTTTGAAGATACCACATTGGATATGTTTGGTAAGTCTTACTCAGTTGTACAAGCAAGAAGACCAACTGCTGCTTCAGGTGGTGGAGCTAAATTAATCTTGATGGCTGGTGCAACTGCTGACACTTTGTTGGAAGGTGAGTCCAAAAGTTACACTATTGATGGTAAGGATTATGAAGTTACTTTGTCTTATGTAGATAGTACCTTCGCTAAGTTTGTCGTTAACGGAGAGACAACCAACAAGATTGCTGATGGTGGAACCTTTGTTTTGAGCGATAAGACTGAAGTTGGTGTTAGTGACGTACTTTACCAAGGTTATGCTGGTGGTATCCACAGTGCAAGTTTCTTCTTAGGAGCTTCTAAGTTGGAATTACAAGACACAAGTGTAGCTACAGCTACTAGTAGTCATGAAATGAAAGTTGGATCAGAAAGTATCGACGGTGCTGATGTAATCATCTCTGGAACGGATGATAACACTACTTTTTCCATAACAACAATCGAAGTAAACATGACTGCTCAGGACAACTACTTTGTTGGAGCTGGTGAGAAGCTTAGTGATGTTATCTTGGCTGCTGGCGACGAAAAAGAGTTGCTGATGGGTAATGCCTTTGAAGTTGAGTACCATGGTCTGACTGAAGAAGACACTCATGATATCATGCTGAAAAAATCCTCAGCAAGAAGATATGAATTGAGAATCTTCGACGGAGATGATAACGCTATCGATCTGCCAGTTGCCTACGCTGAAGCTGCATGGAACTTTACATTTGGTAAAGAAAGTGGAACTAATACCAATGGTAATCGGGAAGCTCTTGTAATCTCTGAAAGTGAGCAGATTTTTAAGAAGGATTACTTCTTGTTAACTGCAGGAACGCCAAGTGCTGGTTCAGCAAAGTCTTACTTGTTACAGTATTCTGGTGCAGATGATGTAGACAAGTCCAGCCCTAAGATTAAGTTTAAGAACATGGGTAGTGGTGAGACTTTAGAGTACAGTGTTTCTAACTCTACAACAAGAGCAACAATTAAGTTAGGTGGTTATTCATTTATCGTGAATGCAACCTCCGATCCGGGAACAGGAGATGATTGGCAAATTCGTGTTGACTTAGGTGGAGATGGTAGTATTGGTGCAAACCAGATTAATGCTGTTGACTCTTACGGAGCACAGTTTGCATTTGTTTTGAACACTACAAAGTACGGTGCAACCAGTTCTACAGGACAAACTGAAGCTAATCAGACGTATGTAATGATTACTCAGTCAACTCCTAACGCTGATGACTACGACAACCAACTGCCTACGAACATTGTTCTGAACATGACCGGTGTAACAAGCGACCCAGAAATGAGATCAACTATTTCAGGTTATACCTTGTTGGCTCCTGATGGAGTTACAGACGTAACTTACGGATATACTGCCATGGGTTCATTCATTACATTTAATGAACCAAGCAGTGACCCAGACGAGTTTACTCTGAACTACCCTAAGGAACAGATGCTGCCGCAAGTGTACTTTACAACAGGTGCAACAACTTCAGCTCTCGCTGGTGGAGGAACTTCAACTCCTGTAACAGTTACTGTTGACGCAACCAAGCTAGATGTTGAAGTAGCTGACGTAAGTGCACAGAACTTGATCGTTGTTGGTGGACCATGTATCAACAGTGTTGCAGCTGACTTGCTAGGAAGTTCAATGGACTACCCAGCATGTACCGAAGGTTTCAAACCAGGAACTGCCAGAATCAAAATGTTCGATAACGGCGACAATGTAGCTATGTTAGTAGCAGGTTACACTGGAGACGAAACTAGAGTTGCAGGTAAAGTTGTAGCGCAAAGATACAGTGAGTTATCTGGTGAAGAAGTAGAAGTTGAAGGTACTTCCTGGAGCTCAGCAACCATCGGTGCACCTACAGTTGTTGAAGAAGTAATGGCTGACGAGACAACTGAGGAAACAACAGAATAAACCTAATTGGTTTTTTTTCTTTTTTTTTCTTTATTCTTAAGAAATTTTCTGATCAGTTCTATCCTTTGAGCAGCATTGGCATAACCTAGTTCTCTAGCTTTATGATAGCTTTTAAGTGCAGCTGGTAAATCATGGTTTTTCTCTTCTAGTACACCTAAATTATAATGTACTCGGGCATTGTTGGGATTAAACCTTAAAGCTTCCTTATAACTATCAAATGCTTCATTATAATTACTCAGTTTCTCGTTGATAGCTCCCAGATTGATATAAGCATCAACATAGTTAGGTTTATTTTTTACTGCCAAAGTAAAATATTGTTTTGATTTTTGCAGCTCTTTCAGTTGATAGTAGATAAATCCCATAGAAAAATAGGCTTCAGCAAAATTGTTTTTTAATTCTAAAACATTCTGGAAATTTTCCAGAGCTTCTGGATATTTACCTTGTTTTTGCTGTACCAAAGCAAGATTATAAAGAGTGAGATGGTTGAGATCTAACTCTAGGGCTTTTTTGAAATATTCTTCTGCTTGACGATATTGTTTAAGCTCTTTACATTGTACTGCATGTTCATAATAAGCTTGTGCTGTCGGTTGATTTTGAATTTTTTTGAGAGATAAGTGCTGGTAGAAAGCCGTTTTACTACCTAAATTCCTTTCTAAACCGTAATGGTTGACACTAACATTAGTTTTTAGCCAGTCTTTGTTAGCTGTTTTAATGGAATGCTCAACAAGTTCATGCACTTCTCCCTGAAAGTAAAATAATCTGCTGTTACGGAACAACCTTACTATTGACGAAGGAACGAAGCCATGGAATTGTTGATGTTTTTGTAGGACAAAACCCTGTCTGGAAGTATCATTAGTATAATTTTTTTGGATTAAACCATAAGCTTCACCATTTTCTTGTGTTAATTTTCTGATTTTCTGATGATCCTCTTTAGAGATAGTCTCGTCGGCATCCAAAATGAGAATCCATTCTTGCGTAGCATGTTTTAATGATTTGTTTCTGGCAGCTGAAAAGTCATCTATCCATATAAAGTCAAATACCTTCTCAGTGTACTCTCTGGCAATCTCTTTGGTCCTGTCGGTAGAGCCAGTATCGACAATGATGATCTCATCCACGAGATTTTTGACAGAATCTAAACACTTCGCTAAGAAGTTTTCTTCGTTCTTTGTGATCATGCATAAAGAGATGGACATATAATATGATTTTAGAAGATTATTTAAATTTCTTTTGAAACTACACCATTCTCTAAACAACTTTTATATACAAGGAAATATTACTATAAGGAAAAATGGTCAATGAGCTCCAATACAAAAAGTATGTTCCAATAACTGTGTTCTTTTTGTTAGTGGTATTATCTTTCTTACTGATTAAGCCGTTAATCTTGTCGGTTCTGTTGAGTGCGTTATTGGCTTACTTATGCTATCCTTTGTATGATTGGTTACGCAAAAAAATTAAAAGTAAAGCTATATCCTCTCTTATAGTTTGCCTTCTGGTGCTATTAGTATTGTTAATTCCGGCCATTTTTCTGATGAAAGTTTTAGTGCAGGAATCTTATATTTTTTATATCAGTGCTAAACAGAAAATTACAGGGGATATTTTGCCAGGATGTGAGAATTTTATCTGTCAGAAAATTACTGAACTTGGCCAGGGCTCAGATTTTCAGTTTCATCTTCAGGAGGCTCTGAAGACAATGACCAATCTAGTGATTACCAAAGGGTCGGAACTGGTCCTCGGATTGCCGAAAATAATGTTGAATATCTTTGTAATATTCTTTACATTGTTTTATTTCTTTATTGATGGGAAAAAGTTTCTTAAAGAAATCGGCCAGCACCTTAACATCGGCAAACAGAAATATCTGCGTATTCTAGAAAGGATGAAAGAGATTATTGGCGGAGTAGTTTATGGTTACCTCTTGATAGCTTTGATTCAAGGTACTCTTGGAGGTATAGGTTTTTGGCTGTTTGGTTTGCAGAGTCCGTTTTTTTGGGGAGTGATGATGGCTTTCCTGGCACTATTGCCGGTTTTTGGTACTGGGATTATTTGGATACCGGCTTCTTTACTATTGCTCTTAGATGGTATTTTACAAGATTCTAATGGGATGATCATTCGGGCTATCGGCTTGTTCGCCTATGGGGTGATTATTGTTAGTAGTCTAGATAATCTTATTCGTCCTAGGTTGATGAGCGGCCGCGCTAAGGTTCATCCAGTCTTTATTCTGTTAGGAACATTAGGTGGGTTGTTTATGTTAGGACCGTTAGGGATAATCTTTGGGCCATTAATCCTTTCTTTAACAACGATAGTTGTCAATCTTTCTAAGAACCAGTAAATGCTGCTTGTTTTTTCTGATAAGCTATTAACTGATTGATATAATTAGGAATTTGCAGTTGTTGGGGAATGTGGCGCAGATGAAAATTATTTCCTAAATTTATTGATTCTGACTTAAATATCTTATCGAGAATATCTTGTTTGGCTTGAGTGTTAAGAATTGAGTTGATGCTAAGACTTTTTTTGTTGATCACTAGATGATCTGCATAAAAATAAACTTTGTTACGTGCATGCCATATCGCTAATCCAATACCTACAATGGCAATTACAATTACCACTATTAGAGATATGGTTTTAGCAAGATTTTCCTGGCTGGCACGCATGTCTAAAAGAGAGATGTTAAGTAATATGCCTACATAAAAGATTGCTGAGAGTGCAATTAGGATAATGATTTTGGGTATCAAAGCTCTTTTTTGGTCTTGGTTAAGTACGTAGAGTGGTTGTTGCTGTGTTGGTAACATGGATTGAGTATTTTTTTATCATTTAAAAATGTTTAGAATCTTCTCCTTTATTGAAATATAATGGGCCTGGCCGGACTCTCGCTGGAAAATTGTCTCGAACCGGGTCTAGTCGTTCACTCTGTTCACTCGTGACCCTCTCTCGTCCGGGCTGTAATGTTTTAGTAGCAGAATTTTAAGAGTGGGCCTGCCCGGACTCGAACCGGGGACCCCCGCGACTCCGAACAGTTCTTCTGTATGTCGACGCGATGTCATTTGTGGAATTTTCACTTAGCCACTAGACTACAGGCCCAATTGTTAGTAGGGGACTGAAGCGAGGTGATTAACCGAGCAAACGTCGCCTAATCTATCAAATGGATTTCCATTTGCCATCTCGACTACAGGCCCATGAAAAGGAAAAACTTATAATCCTTTAAAAAGTTTCTCAATCATGCATCATAATCATCATCTATTGTGGCATTTCAAACCGAAAAAAGAGCTGACGCAAATTTATCTATGTTTAATGCTAAGAAACTTTGCCTTTTCTTTAGTGGGACTGTTCGTACCATTATACTTTTACATAGAGTTAGGTTATTCTTTAGAGCAGACACTGTTCTTTTACCTTTTTTATGCGGTGATCTTCGCTATCTCTACTCCTGTGGCAGCAAAATTT
>NZAJ01000021.1 GCA_002687495.1 Micavibrio sp.
AACATTCAAAAGCCCGACACTAGGAACATAGCTATCCTGCTCTTTATGTGCTTTGGCAAAAACACTGCCCAATACAGCAAATTGAACAAGGCTTTGCGCATCAACTAAAACATTAGCACCAAGATCTAGCATGATAGTATCTTCGCCACTCATCGTAGGGAAAACACTCGCTATAGCTGGGCGGCGTATATCACTAACCGGACGAAGGATAAGCTTAGACAAAGCCATAAGAGCGCCGGTATTACCAGATGAAACAACCGCTTGCGCACGCCCGTCTTTTACGGCCTCAATAGCCATGCGCATTGAGCTGCCTTTACTAGAGCGAAGAACAGCGGAAGGCTTCTCATCACTTTTAACAACGAAATCTGTATGCTCAATCGTGCATGCTTTTCGCAAAAAAGCGTGCTTACTGAGATAAGCCTCAATAACCGAGCGATCACCAAATAATATAAAATGAATATGAGGGTTTTTCTTTAGAACAATATTCAGCCCCGGAAGCACAGCATCCGGACCAAAATCACCACCCATTGCATCAATGGCTATGGTGGTCTTATCTTTCAGCTCCTGCAAGGACAAGAGAGAGTCCCTCTTATTAGAAAAGTAAAATGTACCCGCCGACTATTCGGCGGATGCAATCATGATAAGTTAATTAGGCGCGACCTTCAATGATCTGCTTGCCTTTATATGTACCTGTTTTTAGGTCAATATGGTGACGGCGCTTCGCTTCGCCTGTGTGACTATCTTCCACATGATTTTCAACAGATAGAGCATCATGTGCGCGGCGCATATTACGCTTTGATTTAGTTGTTTTTCTCTTTGGCACAGCCATGACTGATATCCTTATATCTCTTATAGTTATCAAACGAACCAGCTAAATAACGAATTTAAAGCTAAAGCGCAAGGAAATTATGCACAAAAACTCAAAATATCTATTCTTCACCTCTTGTGACTTTGCCCTTCCAATCTTTAAGAACTGCGAAAGGATTATTCACATCACTCTCCTCAGCCTTAAAATCGGTATCATCACCAACCTTGTAATGTACACCTTCCGCATGAGGATATGGGTTAATAGATAACGATAAATATTGTGAAACAAGCTCGCCCAAATCAATCTTACCATTGATAAAGGGCTCAGGATCATCATGCTCTTCAAGCATTTTTACTTCAGCATTTCCACCTTTACAAGCCTTCTCTTGCTTAACCTTTGATAAAGAGACAGCAGCCTCGCTATCAGCATACCAAGCTTCAAACTCATCTTCGACATGCGCAGCAACGGGCTCAAGCGTTACAACACACTTTTGCGTCAAGTCCGCTTGCATAGCGCCAATAACATGAACAATATTCGAACCGCTTTCCTGTTTAAGTGATATATCACATTTCAGCATATCAACAGCAATCACCCCTAAACGAAGCGCCAGACGCTTACGCTCCTCATCGCTAGGTTCTAATGTCAATTTGACTGGACCATCATCAAGCTTACTCACATCAAAAAAATGTGACCATTCATTTTCTAAGATTTCTTGTGCGTTTATATCATCCATTTTAATCACCTAAAATTATTCTTTAGCCTTACTTTACTTCTGCTAAGGCAACACGGCCGTTCATAACATTATCACGACCATTTTCCTTCAGAGAGCCAATTAACGCCAATAGATAGCATGAGAGCTTATCTATATGCTCATTGTTCACCTGATCATCATTAACAGTACCATATACATTCTGGCGTAATGCATTGAAAAGTAACTTTTCATTAGCATCCTTGGCACAGTAAGCTTCCTCATATATATGCATACGCCCATTAAAAGCTTTCATCATACGCTTCATATGCTTGGACATGCCCATATCACCGATCCCCATTTCTCTTAAGGTCTGATCCATATCAGCAAAAAAAACATCAAAAAGCGCCTGATTAAAATCTTGCGCCTGCTTATCCTCTCTATGATTCTCTAAAACCACATGCACTAATGCAAAAACATGCAGTAACAAAAGGTCAAAACGCCCATCAAAATTATCAGGTACACCCATATCTGTATAAAAGACACTTTCTCGAACCCGCAATAAAGCTTGCCTATAAGCAGCTTTAGCATTCTCCTTGTGTGGATTTTTAGGTTTTAATAGACCAAGCATTGATTTTCACCATAAAGCCAAGATATACAAAAAGTAATGAATTAACGATAGAAGTACCTAAACATGATTCAAAATACAAAGAGTTTCTCAAAACAGTTCCTACTCATCAGCGGATTTTCATGCCTAATGATGAGTGTTGCATGTTCACCGACAATCAATAAACGTGGTAATTTGCTAGAAAGCTACCAGATCGATGAGATTAAAGTTGGAGAGACAACACGTTCAGAAGTGCTGAGAAACCTAGGTTCACCAACCGCTAAAGGCACTTTCGATACTAATATTTGGTACTATATCGGTCAAAAGACAGAAAAAACTGGAATCTTTGACCCTGAAATTGTCGAAGAAAAAGTCTATGTCGCTCAGTTCAATGATGCTGGCATATTAGAGCGTTTCGAACCAGTTGAAGGTGGGCGTGTGAAAATCCCATATTCAAGACAAAAAACAATTACCGGCGGAACAGAGACTACAATCATGCAAGATCTCTTAGGCAACCTCGGTAAATTTAACCCACAAACAGGCGAAGGCCAGTAAAAAGGCAAGTAAAATTGAGTGAGCCTAAAAAATCAAACCCATTAGAAGAAATAGAAAAGGCCGCTCATCCTCTTGATAAGCTAGAAAAGCTTATGAAGGCTTTACGTGACCCACAACATGGCTGCCCGTGGGATTTAAAGCAAAATTTCAAAACGATTGCACCATATACAATTGAAGAAGCCTATGAAGTCGCAGACGCTATAGATAAAAACGACATGGAAAATTTGCGTGAAGAGTTAGGCGACCTACTATTTCAGTCTGTCTATCATGCACAGATGGCAAGTGAGCTAGGCATTTTTACACTTACAGACGTGATAAACGATATAACAAATAAAATGATTTATCGTCACCCTCATGTATTTGCTAATGATGGAGCTGATAATGAAGAAGACGTACGCCTAATTTGGGAGCAGCGAAAAGCCGCAGAAAAATCGACGGCTCAAGCTGCAGAAGCGCCTAGCGCCCTTGATGGTATACCATTAAATCTTCCAGCACTCATGAGAGCACAGAAAATTCAAAAGAAAGCGGCAAAAGCTAATTTTGAATGGAAAAACGCGCACCATATTCTCGATAAGTTAGAAGAGGAAATCACAGAACTTCGCGAAGCTATAGATAATGAAACCATAGAAGAGCAAAAAGACGAGTTAGGCGATCTTCTGTTTGTTCTCGCTAATTTCGCCCGCAATCTAAATATTGATGCGGAAGAGTCTGTTCGCAGCGCCAATGCTAAATTTGAAAGGCGTTTCAAGGGTATGGAAATAGATGCTAAACTATCGGGCAAAGAATTCAAAGACCATAGCCATGACGAGATGAAGCAATTATGGATCAAGCAGAAGCATAAAGAGGCCAAGTGATTCTATAACGCTCCATCTTATTATACACTTCTCGCATAATGATACTGACCATTAAATCGAGACAGATCTACCCCTGATAAACGTACAGCTATATATATCCCTTTTTCTGTATCTTCACGCTTCAGAACATCACCGTGATCATAAAGCCAAGCGAGAGCTCTGCCATCCGCATAAGGAATATCGCACTCAATCTCATGATAAGATGCCGCAACAAGCTTTTCCAAACGCGCAAGAAGCTCATCAACCCCTGCTCCGCTTATTGCAGAGATTGGGATAATACGCTCATCATATTTGCTTTTACGTTTTAAATCATTAAGTGTATCAGCATCTTCAATGGCATCGATCTTATTATAAACCTCTAAAACGCGCTCATCGCTTTCATATTTAATGTCAAGATCCTCTAAGATATCAATGACATCTTGATATTGCGCCTCAAAATCATCACCTGCGACATCACAAACATGCAAGATAACATCCGCATGAAGCGTTTCCTCTAATGTTGCCCTAAAAGCGGCAATAAGATGCGTTGGTAATTCTGATATAAATCCAACAGTATCTGATAGAATTACTTGCAAGCCATTTGGAAGTTCAAGCTTGCGCAGTGTAGGGTCAAGCGTTGCGAAGAGTAAATCCTGTGCAAAAACTTCACTATTCGTAAGCTTATTAAACAAAGTCGATTTACCCGCATTCGTATAGCCAACAAGCGCGACAACTGGAAACGGAACGCGCGCCCTTGCCTTACGACCAAGCTCACGTGTGCGCTTGACTGTTTCCAATTCTTTCTTAAGCTTAGTAATTTTATCACTAATAATACGTCTATCTAACTCAATCTGGCGCTCACCAGGGCCACCCATGAAGCCAGCACCACCACGTTGACGCTCCAAGTGCGTCCAGCTTCTCACGAGCCGTGATTTCTGATATTCAAGCGCTGCCAAATCAACTTGCAAACGCCCCTCTTTAGTTTGCGCGCGCGCACCAAAGATCTCCAGGATAAGACCTGTTCTATCGATAACCTTGGCTTTGAAGGCTTTTTCGAGGTTACGTTGCTGAACTGGCGAGAGAACATGATTAACCACGACAATATCTGGCTCATCGTTTTCGCATATCTCTGCAATAATATCGCATTGCCCCTTACCTAGAAGATAACCAGCTTGCACTTTAGTAACATTGAATGTTTCTACGCCAATAATATCTAAATCTATGGCCCGCGTAAGACTACAGATTTCTTCCACCATAGCCTGAGAGCTACGACGACGTTCAGATTGTGATTTTTGAGTAATTGGAAGTTCAGGGTGAACGATGAGCGCTCTCATGCGCTCAACTTCATTACTAAATAAAGAGGATTCATCAGGCATATAATTATGCGTCCGAACCTGCCTCTTTATCATCGCCGCCCTCTGCACCTTCATTAAGGTTTAGCGGGCCACCAGGCATAATCGTTGAAATAGCATGCTTATATACAAGCTGCACATGTGACTCACGACGCAACAACATGCTGAAATTATCGAACCAAGTCACAACGCCTTGTAATTTTACGCCATTAACCAAGAATACTGTTACCGACATCTTTTCCTTACGGATTTTATTTAAAAAGACATCTTGTACGTTTTGAAACTTTTCGCTCATAAACACTTACCCACGGTAATTTTTTTACATTTTCACAACTACGTTTATTAAAAACGCTTATTCATTAATAGCTTTTAAAGAGTTTGGGGCTGATTGCAACAGAAAATCGTAAAAAGATTTACAATCTTCAAAATGTTTTTCAACCTTATGTTCTGCACTCAAGGTCGTGTACTTACCATGATCTACAATTAAGATCGCTTTAGCTCCAACAGCATCTGCACATAAAAGGTCATTATCCGTATCACCAACAAACCAAATATGCTCAATATGTTGATCACTCAAATCAGCATCCATAATAGCCTTTAAAAGTGGCTTAGCTGAAGGCTTATCCTCGCCAGCCTCACCCGCACCAACAACAACATCAATCAAATGATCCCAGCCATAATGCGCAATCTCTGCGCGAACCAAATCACCTTTCTTATTGGTGACAACACCGCATATAATATTTTGATCCTTAAACCACTCTAAAATCTCTTTAGCACATTCAAATGGCTTTAAATCATCCTTATGATTATCCAAGACAAAACGTTCAAAAAACAAGCGCGCCTCAGCTTGACGATCACCATAAAGCAATGTGTATAGCTTCTCACGCGGCTGCCCGAAATATGTTGAAAAAATCTCTAAGCTAAAAGGTTCTAAATCAAGCTTGCCTCTAACATGGTTATGCGCCGCATGCAGAAAACCAAAACTATCAACAAGCGTTCCGTCCCAATCAAAAAATACAGCCCTCGCCTTGTCTATGCTCATAATCTTATAACTCCACATGCTTCAGGTTAACTTCACGCCCATATAAACGCTGAGCATTCTCTATGTAGCTAGGCGTGATATCACTTACTAAAAATTCATTTTGGCCACTTAGTAAAAGCCGATTATAAATTTCAGGATGACGCTCAAAATATAGATCCAACTTATAAGGCACAATTTCATCTTGAGAGATGACCTCAAGATTATAACGTTTACGAATTATATCCTTAAAACTAGCATAATGCGTACAGCCCAAAAGCAATGCTTCAATACCTTGAGCAATAAGGGGCTGAATATACGAATCCAGCACATCCTCAAGCCAACGCTCTCCACCATTTTCGATTAACGGTACAAGAAGTGGTGTACGCTGCTGTATTATACGCATAGAAGGATTGATCTTTTTTAGCTCCTCTGCATACACATCACTAGAGATGGTATAGTTAGTGCCTATAACCCCTAGATGCTCAAAGCCCTTATCAATTGCATATTCAATTGTTGGCACAACAACCCCAAGCACGCGCCTATCTGGATAATTTTCAGCTAAATACCCCTGCTGCAATTTCCTCAAAGCAGAAGCACTTGCCGTATTACACGCCATAATAATAATCTGACAACCAGCTTTAAACATATAGTCAATGCTTCGCTCAGTATAAGCGTAGATAGCATCCGCGCTTCTATTGCCATACGGGATGTGCAGCGTGTCACCAAGATAGAGCATATCCACACTCTCAAAGCGCTCACGAATAGAGCGTGCAATGAGCACGCCTCCTAGCCCAGAATCAAAAACCCCAAGCTTCATATCTCTCATTAGAAAAGATCCACTTGTACAGAGAACATCTTCTCGACATTGTGAATTTGCGCACGTGAAGCAAGAATAATCACACGATCACCGGCACGAATAGCCGTTTCAGGTGAAGGAGAAATAAAACTGTTATCCCGAACAATACCGCCAATAACAATCTCATGCGGCATATTTAGCTCTTCTACTGTCTCATTGATGATATTAGAATTTTCAGAAACCTCAGCTTCTAAAACTTCCGCAAAACCATCACGCAAATTATACAGCCCACGAATACGTCCACGGCGAACATGCTGCATAATCGTTGATACAATGAGAGAGCGCGGTGAAACCATCGCATCAACCCCAAGAGGCCCCACAAGAGGTGAATAAACATCGTTACTCACCAAAGTAATTACACGGTTACAGCCATATTGTTTAGCGAGCAATGAGCCGAGAATATTGCTTTCATCATCATTGGTAACCGCAACAAAAGTATCCGCATATTCAATATTAGCCTCATCCAAAATACTGCGTTCAAGCGCACTACCGTGAATAATAATAACATCTTCAAATTTATTGCTTAAAATCTGTGTTCTCGTAGGGTTGCGATCAATAATCTTAAGCTGTGTACCACGTGAACGCTCTCTGAGTAGACGCGTTAAGCCTGTACCAATATTCCCTCCACCGGCAATGATGATGCGCTGCGCCTCTTTTTCTTCATGACCGAATATCCCCAAAGTTCTACGTAAATGCTCCTTAGAGACAACGAAAAACACCTCATCACCAACCTCCAAGAAGTCACGACCATCTGGAATGAGCGCTCTATTCTGGCGGCGATAAGCAATAACGTTGAAATTTAGATCCGGGAATAAGTTTTTAAGTTGCTCAATTGGAGTGTTAACAATAGGGCAATCATCTTCACAAATAACACCAACCAAATATGCCAAGCCATCAGCCAAGCTATTTACGAATGTAGTCCCAGGAACGGCTAAGCGCTGATAGATGTCATTCGCGATAACTTCTTCTGGCGAGATAATAATATCAATCGGCATGTGCGCACGGCTGAACAGATTAGACCATTCAGGCGCAAGGTAAGATTGCTCACGTACACGTGCAATTTTCTTCGGGATACCAAAAAGCGAATGACCAATTTGGCAAGCAACCATATTAACTTCATCTGACTGCGTAACAGCAATCATCATATCAGCATCTTTAGCGCCAGCTTGGTTAAGAACATCAGGGTTAGAAGCATGTCCAACAATCGCATTAACCTCTAATGTATCATTGATTTTAGAGATCAAATCTTGCTGCTTATCAATAACAGTAACATCGTTATTTTCTCTAGAAAGATAGGCTGCAATATTATAGCCAACCTGACCAGCACCACAAATTATTACCCGCATTAATTACGCCCTCTTTAACTGAGTTTCGCTGGACTTTATATCAGAATTATTTCCCTCATGCACACGTAAAGATTTTAATTTTCTATGCAAAGCGGAACGTTCCATGCCGATAAATTGTGCCGTATGCGAGATATTACCTTCAAAACGCTCGATTTGAGCTAGAAGGTATGAGCGTTCAAACACTTCCCTTGCTTCACGAAGCGCAAGCTCCATATACCCATCTTGAATAAACTCAAATGAAGTCTCATTTTCATCACTATCAACTGAAGAACTGCTATTAGCATTTAAGCCACTAATCTCAACAGGTAGATGCTCAAGACGCCATACATTATCAGGCTCAAAGCCATGCATTATAAGAACCCATTCAATCACATTTTGTAGCTGCCTAACATTTCCCGGCCAGCTATATTTCTTAAGCTTCTTAAGTGCCGCCTCATCAAAATAAGCCTCTGCACTAGCCGCGCTGGCTTTATTTGCAACTACAAAGCTTGCTATTAATGCCTCTATATCTTTTGCACGTTCTCGCAATGCAGGAACATGAATAGGCACAACATTAAGCCTGTAATAAAGATCCTCTCTAAACGCGCCCTGCTTAACAAGCTCTTCGATATCTCTATTTGTACTGGCTAAAATCCTTACATCGAGATCGACATAATCCGCACTGCCACTTTTTTGAAAGCGATGTTCTTGCAAAACGCGTACGATCTTAGACTGAATATCAAGAGACATATCAGAGATTTCATCAAGTAAAACAGTCCCGCCATTAGCTTGCTCCAGCAATCCTTGATGAGGCTGACCAACCAAGTTCGAGCCAAAAAGCTCGGCTTCTAAATGTTCAGAATTAAGATTTGCGCAATTCACTACAATAAACGGCTTTTCAGCACGATTAGAATGAACATGAAGCAAACGTGCAACAACATTTTTGCCACTGCCCTGCTCACCACTTATAAGAACACGGCTATTCGTTGGGGCGACGCGCTCTATAAGTTGTCTCAACTTTTCAATAGCAGGAGAAACGCCAACAATATCTGTCACAACATATTGAGACGATCGTTTCTTTAAAACTTCATTTTCTCGCTTAAGCTTTGCAGTTTCCAAAGCCCTTTTGATCATCAATAACAAACGATCAGACTTAAACGGCTTTTCAATAAAGTCATAAGCCCCTTCTTTAATAGCACTCACAGCAGTTTCAATCGTTCCATGTCCGCTGATCATTAATACAGGTATATGGGGGGCATTCTTTTGAATATTAGCCAATATAGCTAAACCATCATCTTCACTACCTTGAAGCCAGATATCAAGAATAACCAAAGACGGTTTTCTTTCATCAATAATTTTATAAGCGTCAGTTGAATTGGCACAAGATTCAGTTTGATACCCCTCATCCTCCAAAATCCCTTCAACGAGATCACGGATATCGGCTTCATCATCAACAATTAAAATATCTAATGCCATTACGCCTCTATATGCTTATCAAGCGGCAATGTTAATACAATAGTTGCACCACTAAGCAGGTCAACGTCGTCTTTGCTAGCTAGCCACTCAGGTGCGCCTATATATATTCGGCCATTATGATCATCCATTATCTTTTTAACAATGGCCAACCCTAAACCTGTCCCTTTAGATTTATGTGTGACATATGGCTCCGTCAAGCGAGAAAGCTCAACACCCTCAGGGAATCCAAAGCCATTGTCAGAGATGCTTATATAAATCATAGGAGAATCATCATGACATTCACCAATGCTAATTTGAACTGCACCAGCTAAGCTCTCATCACTATGCTCATTTATAGAATCGATTGCATTTTGCGTTAAATTACCAATGACCTGCCTAATTTGCTGAGGATCAAACACAGCCTTGTAATGTTGTTTCCTATCCTTATTAAATCGAATATCAATATCAGGATGCGCCTGCCTTTGAAGCTCTAACGCCTCAATGATATGCAGATTGAGATCACCTAAGGTTAAAACAGGTTCAGGAAGACGCGCAAAGGCAGAAAATTCATTAACCATATGACCGATATCACCGACATGACGAATGATAGTATCTGTACATTTCATAAAGGTTTCTGGATCATCTGTAATTTGCTTTAAATAACGACGCTTTAATCGTTCAGCAGAAAGCTGAATAGGCGTAAGCGGATTTTTAATCTCATGCGCAATTCTTCGAGCCACATCCGCCCAAGCAGCTTTACGCTGCGCCGATTGTAAGTCAGTAATATCATCAAATGTCAAAATGGCACTTCCATTATCTTTATCCAGCGTGCCCTTCTCTATGGTCGTACGCACTAGATAAACGCGCCCTTTTTTACTTCCCTGAGAGATATGGATTTCAGATTGTGTTGTTTTACCTACACGCTCATATGCACGTTCTAAAAGCTCACAGATTTCAGGCATAAGCGTTGAAATTTTATGACCGACAATATCATCTTTATTCTTATCAAGAAGATCACATGCAGAGCTATTCACCACAGTAATCTCACCTTCAGAGCTAATAGCTATAACCCCAGAGCTCACCCCTGTTAAAACACTCTCAGTAAATTGGCGCCTTTGATCTAACTGTCTATTTGCATCAATTAAATCACTTTGCTGCTGCTGTATTTGCGT
>NZAJ01000022.1 GCA_002687495.1 Micavibrio sp.
CAACGAGGGCTTTGGTTTCTTTTAAGCCTTCTGTGACGTTTTCACGGACGTTTTTTGTCGGGTCAAGCTTTGGTTCTTGCTCCAAATAGCCGATTTTGATGCCATCAGCCGCCCAAGCTTCGCCAGTATATTCTTTATCCACACCAGCCATAATCTTTAAAAGAGTAGACTTACCAGCACCATTTGGTCCCAAAACACCAATTTTTGCGCCCGGCAAGAAGCTCAGCGTAATATTTTCAAGAATTTTCTTATTATCATAAGCTTTCGAAAGCCCATGCATCACATAAACATACTGGTTTGACACGTTTATAACCTCTGCAAATCAATTAATTTCCTATATAGCGCGCCTTATATCACAGTTTAGCGCCCTGTAAAACCAAGATTTAGCCGCCCCGCTTAAAAGCCTTTTATTCACAAATGCCTAGCATATATAAAAATGCAACGCTTGCATCATGGCAGACCACGCAGTATCTTGTAATTGAAAATAATAATTCGCCATCCTATATAACAAGGAATGCAGCCTATGAGTACTGCTCTTAACCTACAAGCCACACCAGCAAACGACATGACAGACACACCAGAAACGACTGATAACAGTCAAAACCCAACACGTTTAAAGTTGCTAGAATGCGCTGAAAAGCTTTTCTGGTATCAAGGCATACGGGCAACATCCATTGATGAAATCGTTAAAACCGCCGATCAAAGTAAAGGCGCCTTCTTCCATTATTTCTCTAGCAAAGGTGAGATCACAGCCCTAGCTTTAAATAAATATGCCGAAGAAGAGATTTTCGAAAAACTAGAAAAGCAATTTTCACAATACAAAAATATTAAAGAATCCCTCCTAAATTGGGGACATGAAATCTATAATGGATGCGTCATGCGTAACTATAAAGGTGGCTGCTTTTTAGGCAATACAGCCCTTGAGATTGGCGACACAGATCCTAAAATTCATGCCGAAGTATCAAAACTTATGTTGGAATGGGAAAACCGCCTTGTTGGTTATTTCCGTGAAGAAACACGTACAGGCGAGATATTGATGGAACCCCGACAATTTGCACGCCTCGTTATATTCACCCTCCAAGGCATGATGATGAGCAGCAAAACTCATCGTGATAAAAACCGCACAGCGCGTGAGTTTCAGGCCCTAGCAGAGCTATATGAACGCATGATCAAAGGCTAAAATACGTGCCTGACCAAAGCCTTATCATTGGTAATGACAAAAAAAAACGTTGCTGGTGGTGTGGCAATGATCCGCTTTACATCCGCTATCATGATAATGAATGGGGGCAGCCCGTATATGATGATCAGCGCCTATTTGAAAAAATATGCTTAGAAGGTTTTCAAGCTGGCTTAAGCTGGATCACAATTTTGAGAAAACGTGAAAACTTCAGAAAAGCCTTTGATGGCTTTGACTTTCATAAAATCGCACCCTACAGCGAAAAAGACATAGAAACGCTGCTTAAAAATGATGGCATAATAAGGCACAGAGGTAAAATCGAAGCCACAATAAACAACGCAGCCCGTGCCATCGAAATGGAAACAGAATTCGGATCGCTCTCTGCATATTTTTGGAACTTCAAACCTAAAGAACACATACAGCCCTCCTATAAAAAAGACGTACAGGGCAAAACCCCTCAATCCATAGCACTATCAAAAGATCTAAAAAAACGCGGCTGGAAATTTGTGGGACCAACAACTTGCTATGCTTTCATGCAGGCCATGGGCATGGTCAATGATCATATAAAGGGCTGTCATTTTGATCACTAAGATCATTTTTAATCATCTGAACGCTTTGCCTTAATACAACATAATGCTATAGTCATAAATATTATGAGCGAAGAGCAAAAAACATCACTAGATTCACTAGCAGAAGCGACCAGATCTCGCGCCAAATTCTCTGGCCATGGCGATGCACTTGGCGCTGCTGGCGAGCGACAAAAGTCTGATCACCCTGAAAATTGCGAAGAGCTCAATGAGCCCGGTCAAAGCATTGCCATTAATTGCCAGCACGATCACATCGAGCCAATTAAAATCGGCGCTGCTTGGGACCCTCTTATTCAAGATGACCCTAGCTTTTTAGGTAAGCTCTTAAAAAAACAAATCAAAAAAAATGTCGACCTCGATATTGGTTGCTTTTATGAGCTTGCAAATGGTGAGCGTGGTATCATCCAAGCATTCGGAGAAAAATTCGGCGCATTTGACCAAGCTCCATTTATCAAACTCTCAGGTGACGAACGTACA
The DNA here is from genome assembly GCA_002687495.1 of Micavibrio sp. Classification (GTDB taxonomy): domain Bacteria; phylum Pseudomonadota; class Alphaproteobacteria; order Micavibrionales; family Micavibrionaceae; genus TMED27. The sequence continues at coordinate 2,242 of NZAJ01000022.1, forward strand.
GGCGACGCTAAAGGCGATGATGAATTCTTGCTGATTAATGGCAAACATTGGAATGATATAAAACGTGTTGTGATCTACATCTATATATATGGCGGCGTACCATGCTGGAGCAAAATCAAGCCTCGCGTTATGCTTGATGTGCCAGGAGAAAATGATCTTGTCGTCACATTAAAATCACATAATGACGCTCTTGACATTTGCGCAGTTGGCGGCATCGAGAATATTCGCGGCGGCATAAAACTAACCAATTACACCGAGTTTTTCCCAGGCCACGAAGAAATGGATCGCGCCTTTGGTTTTGGCCTAGAATGGGATGACGGCAAAAAAGCCCCCCGTTAGCAAAAATAGCGCCCTCCTATACCTAAAAAGCATTTTGTACGGCCTTCAAGAATGCTAATATCACTCAATAAAATACACAAACCTTAAGAGACAATATATATGGACATTATCTCACTTGCCACAGACCTCAGCCTACCAGTTCTATTCATGCTTATTGGCATTGTTTTGCTTGTTAAAGGTGGAGATTGGACGGTTAACTCATCTGTATTTGTGGCTAGGCATTTTGGCCTCCCTCCGCTTATTGTTGGTTTCACAATACTTGCATTTGGGACATCCTTGCCAGAGCTAATCGTATCTATTCTGGCTGTCATCAGAGGCTCAGCAGGTATAGCTATGGGGAATGTTATCGGATCAAACATAGCCAATATATTGCTTGTTATTGGAACGGCAGCCTTTTTCATCAACTTTAAGATCAAGCTGAGCACGACACTGATCCGCGATAATATCATGATGCTTTTCTGCTCCGTATTACTCTTAGCCTTTATGTTTTTTGGTGGTGTGCCACGACTTGCAGGTGCCATCATGATTGCGCTTCTTATAAGCTACATTGCAATTCAATATTACATGGCAACTAAAGATGAAGCTTTAAGCAAAGAGCTAGAAGATGAAATCAATGAAATTGAAGAACATGAAGCGGAAGCCTCTTCGAAACAATTCATGCCATATCTCTTGCTCATCTTAGGCTTAGCGAGTGTCGCTGGTGGCGCTGAATTCCTTGTGCGGGGCGCGAAAGAATCAGCGCTTATCATTGGCGTACCTGAAGCTGTTATCGCACTTAGCATCATTGCTTGTGGAACATCACTGCCTGAGCTTTCAACAAGCATTATTGCTGCTAAAAAAGGCCATACAGACATGGTAATCGGCAATATTATTGGCTCAAACGTCTTTAATATTCTAATGATTATCGGCGCCACAGCGCTCGTGCGTCCGATCTTAGCGGCAAATTATGCGCCACAACTCTTTGATTTTGATATATGGGTCATGCTTGGCATTAGCGTCCTTTTCACGGCTCTCATATTCGCCCTCAAAGGGATCAATAAACTCACAGCGGGTATTTTTATCGCCGGCTATTTGCTGTATAATATATACATCTATGCAATGTATATTGGCGCATAATTAAGTAAGGGTTTAATAAAATGAGCGATGATATTTTTGATACACGCCCTGTAACTGGGGAAGTAGAGCTAGAAGATATCCTTATCGAAGTTGGGGACGATATAAACCTCATGGAAAAAGACCATGGTTTAAAAACTCTTCATATTGGTGCTGGCTGGGATATAAACAGCTTCGATGCTGCTGACGCGATGGATGTAGATATAAGTATCTTTCTACTTGATCGTAATATGAAGACCCGCAAAGATTCAGACTTTATCTTCTATAACCAGCCAGAAGCATTTGATGGAAAAATCAAACATTTAGGCGATAGCCGAAGTGGCGCAGGCGACGGTGATGATGAAGGCATTACAATCGACCTACAAGCTGTCCCTTTTGATGTTCTTCAAATCCCGATCGTAATGTCAATTTATAAAGGTTTTGAGAAAAAGCAGACACTTGAGAGCATTAAAAATGCTTATATTCGTATTGCTAATGCTGAAAACCACTATGAGATGATGCGCTTTCATCTTAATGATGTCTTTGTCGATAAAAAAGAAACCGGTGCTATTGTTGGCTGGCTCAATAGAGAGGGCCCTAAATGGCATTTCAAAGCCGAGCCAGAATTTTTTGCAGGTGGCTTAGGTGAAATTGCACGCGGCTATGATATCATTGTTAATCAAGAATAAGCCTTAACGCTTCATCCCCGATATTGCATTCTTAGCGTTCGGAGATTTACGGCCTATGCGCCCTGTCGCACCGCCACCCTTTTCACTATCTTGCATTTTTTCATCAATCATATCGTCAAAATTAGGAATTGAGCCCATCAACACAGCTTCGACTGTAGAGCGAAAGAACTGACAGCCCTTGCCCTCCCAATCATAAATTTTATTCGTATAATCTACATCTTTAATCTTAAGATATTTAGGGCTCCACATCCCATCACTCGACGGCACAGCGCGCATGAGCATAATCTGTCCCAAAGCGCCTTCTTCACTTTCACCTTCACCCTCATCATCACCATCGTCACTAAAAAGTTGAATTTCAGCTTCCATATCGGATAAATTGGGTCCCATACGAATTTCCGCACTACAAGTACGCCCACTGGCCTCATCATAAAAAATCCATGGATAAGCTTCATAAGCCGATAAAAGCTTAGGAACACCAAAATTTTTCATCATATTTTGTAATGTTTCACGCATACAAATTTAAACCCTTGAATACAGCCTATGAAATTAACTTTAAATATATTAATCTAATAGTAACACAAATCATCTAATCATGGTGATTTAGAACTCTAATAATGACTTACATAATATTATGATGCGCATCAAGTTCATACCCCTTTTGACAGTTTTATTGCTTAGCATGATAGGCTCTATGCCTATAAATAGCGCTAATGCACAAGCTGAGAACAAAAAAAACGACAATATATTCAAGATGCGCATGAGCGCGGTAGATGAAATCACCGCCATGTCCGGCAAATACACCATAAGGCTTTGGGGGATAAAAACCTTTGGCGAAAGCGATGCCAAATTGAAGCTACAAGCGAGAGTGAGCCTAGATAACATCATTGGCAAAAGCCCACTAGAGTGTAGCCTCAAACAAAGAGATAATAATACACTCACAGCGCAATGCATTAACGATCAAGATATTGATCTGGGCCTATACATGTTACAAAACGGTTTTGCCCTTGTTGATCGCGCTAGCGTCTATGGTAGCGTCTTTGAAGACCCATATATCCAAGCAGAGCTGGATGCTCAAGAGCAGCGCAAAGGCATATGGCAAGAAAGAGAGTCAGCACGTAACAACGTCAACACAACTATGCTTATCACTGTCAGCGTTATTCTCATCCTGATAGTCATCGGCATATTCATAGCCTTAAGCATCTTTATTATGCGTGGTTTCCAGCGTGTCATCGACGCACAAAATAAGAATATGGAGCTCACAAAAAAAGAACGTGCCCTTAAAGACAAGGAAAAAGAGATTTTCTCTCACATGCTCGATTCAGAAATAAAAGCGAATAAATCAAAATTAGAAGCATATATTATTGTCTATGACGAAGTTCTAAAATCCTTACAAGACACAACAAAAACACCTAAATACCAGACTTCTGGCGATATCGTCCAACAACAACCAGCTCTTAGCCGCTCTATTTTTGACCGTAACACAGAAAAATTAGACGTCTTAGGAACTGAATTATCAAGTGAAGTTATTCATTTCTATGCCCGCATTAAGACAAATGCAGAATATACCAATCTTGATCCTGATATGGCCTTAATCGATGCAGTCGCTATTGTTGAAAGAGCACTTAAAAACGCACATAGATTGGACAATATCGCAGACAGATTAATCGATAGTTTTTCAGAAAAAGGCCTTTCAGCGCCTCACATTTAAAATAAACTCTGCTGATCTGCAGAAGGTTTAGCTGTACGTGTCTGCGGCGCCTTCTTTGTTTTTACAGGTTTATGCCCTGAACCAATGCTGGCCTGATGAACAACATTATCTTTAAATTCAATCGAAATAATTTCCCCCGCTTGAAGATGAGCAGGGTTTTGGATAACAGCGCCATTTTCATCACGCACCACACTATATCCTCGTGCTAAAACATTTTTAAAGCTGTACGCCTCCAGCATTTTCGCAGCATGAGACACGTTAACTTGTTTATCCGATAGAAGTTTTTCTTTTAAGTTTTCGAGTTTTTCACTGACGCGCTGTAAAGAATAATTAGCCTCTTTAATTTGCAGTTCTGGCGCCCGTAAACTAGCTGCGCCATGCATAAGACGCTCTTTTTTCGCAGCCAAATAATGCGTAAATACACCGCTTATACGCTCCCCCAAATGATCAACACGTTGAATATAGCCTTCTAAAATACGTGAAGGATCACCGAGCCGAGCCGCAAAGGAACTTACCCGCTCGCTGCGCTGTTCAACCATACGCAATGCTGTCGTTTTTAAACGATAATCTAGATCTAAAATTTGCGCCTGTAGATCCGCCCTTACAGGAACAGCCCTTTCCGCAGCCCCCGTTGGTGTAGGCGCTCTTTCATCCGCTGCATAATCACATAAAGTTGTATCAGTCTCATGTCCCACAGCTGAAATCACAGGAATAGCACTATTCGCAACAGCTCTAACAACAACTTCTTCATTAAAAGGCATCAAATCCTCTAAAGAACCGCCACCACGCGCCACAATCAACAAATCAGGCCGCGCTATACCATGCTCATCAATCGATTGAAAACCTTCGATTGCTTGCGCAACTTGCTCAGCAGCCCCTTGTCCTTGCACAAGGACAGGCCATACCAATACATGACGCGGAAAGCGATCATTGAGACGATGTAGAATATCACGAATAACAGCGCCCGTTGGTGAAGTCACCACGCCAATCGTTTTAGGGAGAAACGGAAGTTTTTTCTTCCTTTCAGGCGCAAATAGCCCTTCTGCCATTAAACGCTTTTTACGCTCTTCGAGCATCTTCAATAAAGCACCCTCACCGGCAAGCTCCATTGTTTCAATAACCAGCTGATAGTTCGAGCGCTGCGGGTACGTGGTCACGCGCCCAGTCACGATCACCTCTAAGCCCTCTTCAGGCTTAATTTCCAGCTTACTCATCACCCCTTTCCAACACACAGCATCAATGACTGCATTCTCATCCTTTAGAGAAGAATACATATGACCTGATCCAGCGATAGAAACACGGCTTAATTCACCCCGAACACGTACACGCCCATATTGATCTTCGATCGTGCGCTTTAAAGAGTTGGCCAAATCTCCTACAGAAAACTCTGGGACATTTGAATATGAATGAGAACTATTAGTCATGATTTTCTTATGATAGAATCAATCGCATCTAATATACAAGCCGATAAGAGCCCATCATGACAAAATCTTTCTCCCCCTATTTTAAACGCTCAGAAAAACAAGCACTCGATGCACTATTATGGACCTTAGAGTGGGATAGTGAAAAAGAACATCGCATTGAAAAAAATGCCACAGCTCTTATAGAAGCTATTCGCGCATCTAAACGCCCAGCAGGCCAGCTCGAAAGCTTCATGCAGCAATATTCCATCAATACTGATGAAGGGCTGGCTCTAATGACCCTCGCCGAGGCACTGCTTCGTATAGCGGATAGAACAACAGCCATAAAGCTGATTAAAGACAAACTCGCTGCTGCGAACTGGCTTAAAAGCCAAGGCAATGCAACGGATTGGGTCGTCAAAGCCGCAGGCGTTGGGCTTTTCATGAGCAAGCACACGTTAGACAGCCTTATCGCGCGCGTTGGTGAACCGATTCTGCACCAGATCATGGTAAAAGCCATGCAAGCTATGGGAAAACAGTTTGTTATAGGAGAAACAATAGAAGACGCTTTGCAAAACGCACAGTTGCATAATAAGAAAGGCTATAACCTCTCTTACGACATGCTAGGTGAAGGCGCACGCACAGCAATAGATGCAGAGCATTATTTTGATTCATATATGCGGGCAATCGCCTATATTGGGGAACGTGCGAGCAAGAAAAACACGGCTACAAATTCACCACGCCCGGGTATATCCGTTAAACTTTCAGCCTTGCACCCAAGATACGAATATGCACAGGAAGAACGGTGCATCCCTGAAATTAGCGCCCGCCTCCTAGAGCTCGCCAAAAGTGCCGCAAGCTATAATATCAATATGACGATAGATGCCGAGGAAACACCACGCCTCAATAGCTCGATTAAAATCATAGAGAATATGCTCAACCTACCATCCTTAAATGACTGGGAAGGATTTGGCCTAGCTCTGCAAGCCTACCACAAGGCAGCACCTGCCGTAATTGAGCATATTTCAGAACTTGCGAGAAATACCAGCTCAAAGATACAAATGCGCCTCGTTAAAGGCGCTTATTGGGATAGCGAAATAAAACACGCACAAATTGCTGGCCTTGAGGAATTCCCTGTCTATACCCGCAAAAGTCATAGCGACATTTCATACATGACCTGTGCTCAAAAAATGATAGAAGCCTCAGACTATATCTATCCTATGTTCGCGACACATAACGCATATAGTGTGGCCGCCATTATAGAGATGAGCAAGAACACACAGAATAATTTTGAATTTCAACGCCTGTTCGGTATGGGAGAAGCCCTATTTGATCATATCCTAAAGAGCCACCCGCAGATCCCTGTCACGATATATGCCCCAGTTGGCTCGCACCAAGACCTGCTCCCCTATCTTGTAAGGCGTCTTTTAGAAAATGGCGCAAATAGCTCTTTCGTAAATCGTGTCTTGAGCCCAGATGCACCCACAAAAGAGCTTGTGGAAAGTCCAGTGGAAAAAGTTAGAAACCGCACTGAGACTCAGCACCCCAATATTTCGAAACCAAATGGACTCTATTTAAAAGAGTCACCTAAGGGTCGCATCAACTCAGCCGGTTTGGACCTCCATGCACCTGAAGTCATTGCAGAGATTACACAAGCGATTAATAACTTACCCTTAAATCGCGAAGCTGCAAGCCTGATAGGCGGTAAAGCCTACAAAGAGTCTGTTCCGTATCATATAACAAACCCAGCGCTTCACAGTGAAGAAATTGGCCTTGCTTACCCAGCAAGCATAGAGCTAGTTGATAAAGCTTACCGCCGCGCCTCAGATGCTTTCGCAAGCTGGAATGAGCGACCTTCAGAAAAACGCGCGGCCTGCCTGCTTGAAACTGCCAACCTTTTCGAAGCTAATCGAAAAGAGCTCATAGCATTACTGGTTAAAGAGGCAGGAAAAACCATAGAAGACGCCCATGATGAACTCCGCGAGGCTGTTGATTTTTGCCGCTACTATGCTAGCCAAGGCCAAGAACTTTTTGCACATGACACACCGCCCCTGCCTGGCCCAACGGGAGAGAGCAACATCCTCACATTAGAAGGCCGTGGAACATTCGTCTGTATTAGCCCATGGAACTTCCCACTCGCAATATTTACAGGCCAGATTGCAGCGGCTCTGATGGCTGGTAATTGTGTTATTGCCAAGCCCGCTGAGCAAACACCGCTCATAGCAGCCTATGCAATAGAGCTGATGCATAAAGCCTCAATTCCTAAGAATGTTCTACAGCTTATTATAGGTGACGGACAAATCGGCGCACAGCTAACGATGCACCAAAGCCTTGATGGCGTTGCCTTTACCGGGTCAATCGATACGGCAAGGTCAATTAATAGCTCGCTGGCTGAAAAACCTGGGTCAATTGCACCGCTCATCGCCGAAACAGGTGGACAAAACGCTATGATCGTTGACAGCTCGGCTTTGCCTGAACAAGTTGTTGATGATGTTATCCGCAGCGCCTTTGGCTCTGCAGGACAGCGCTGTTCTGCACTAAGAGTCCTTTATTTACAAAATGAATGTGCAGATAAAATAATTAGAATGATCTCAGGTGCGGTTCATGAACTGAATCTGAACCACCCCTCACATATTAACTGTGATATTGGCCCAGTGATCGATGAAGAAGCGCACGCCATCTTGTCTCACCACAGACAAGCCTTAGAAGGGTTTGGAAAGCTCATCGCCGAAACACCGCTCAAAAACGAGCTAGAAAGAAGTGGGCATTTCTTCGCCCCATCTGTGTGGGAGCTTCACAATCTGCACGGCCTCACCAAGGAGGTATTTGGACCAATTCTTCACATCGTCCGCTATGATGCCGAGCAATTAGACGATGTCATAGATGAGCTAAACACACTCGGCTACGGACTTACACTAGGCATACACTCACGTATTGAAACAACGCAAAAGAAAATTGCCCAGCGTATACGTGCAGGTAATATCTATATTAACCGCTCAATGACAGGGGCCGTTGTTGGTACACAACCCTTTGGCGGTCGTGGCTTATCAGGCACAGGACCAAAAGCTGGTGGCCCACATTACCTGCCGCGCTTCGCGACTGAAAAACTGGTTTGCACGAACACAGCAGCCGCAGGCGGGAATGCAAGCCTTGTATCTTTACAAGAATAAGGTATAACAGCTTAACTTTATGAATATTAAATGCCTTTAGGAGCTGTTATATGAAAGTCTTACTCGTTGGATCAGGTGGCCGTGAACACGCATTAGCATGGGCAATTTCTAAATCCCCTAAATGCGAAAAGCTCTATTGCGCACCCGCTAACGCCGGCATAGCCGCTTGCGCTGAAAGCGTAAATATAGGCGCTGAAGATATAGACGCCCTAGTCGCATTTGCTAAAGAAAACAACATTGATCTCGTTGTTGGTGGCCCAGAAGCCCCTCTCGTTTTAGGCTTAGCCGACAAAATGCTAGAAATTGGCATACCAACATTTGGCCCTAATAAAGCCGCCGCGCAACTTGAGGGTTCAAAAGGCTTCATGAAAGATGTTGTAGCAAAATACGGCGTACCTACTGCCGCCTATGGACGCTTCACTGACTTTGCAGCCGCAAAAAAATTCATTGAAGATACCCCCTCTAAAGTCGTTGTCAAAACAGATGGCCTAGCCGCTGGTAAAGGCGTAATCATGTGCGAGGGCAAAGAAGATGCGATAGCAGCAGCCAAAGGCATGCTTGAAGAAGCGAGCTTCGGCACAGCAGGCGCAGAAATTGTTATTGAGGAATTTCTTGATGGTGAAGAGCTTAGCTACTTCGCAATCGCTGATGGCAAATCGATCCTTCCCTTAACCTCCGCGCAAGACCATAAGCGCGCTTATGATGGCGATCAAGGCCCCAATACAGGGGGCATGGGCGCATACTCCCCAGCGCATTTAATGACGCCTGAAATAGAAGCAAAGATTATCAAAGATATTATCGAGCCGACTGTTGAAGGCATGAATAAAGATGGTATTCCTTTTACAGGCGTACTCTTTGCAGGCATCATGGTCGTCAATGGAGAGCCTAAGCTACTCGAATATAATATCCGCTTTGGCGATCCAGAATGCCAGCCAATTATGATGCGCCTTGAAGATGATCTTTTAGATATTCTCTATGCAGCCGCCACTGGAACGTTAAATACAATTAAAGACGTTAAGTGGAGTAACGACACAACGCTTTGCGTCGTCATGGCTGCTCAAGGCTATCCCGGCTCATACGAAAAGAATACGCCAATTAATAATTTAGAAGAAGCAAGCCAAACCGAAGGCGTACAGATCTTCCATGCAGGAACCGCAGAAAAAGACGGACAGATTTTAAGCACAGGAGGACGCGTTTTAGGCATCACGGCTAAAGGTCAAAGCGTAGAGCAAGCTCAAAAACGTGCTTATGCAGCCATCGAAAAGATTGAGTGGGAAAAGGGCTTCTGCCGCACTGATATCGGCTGGCGTGCATTAAAAGCAGAAAAAGACCAAGCCGCATAGCACATACACCGCTTAACGCTTAGCCTTAAAAAAACGCCTTAGAATGTCAGCGCAATCTTCCATCATAACCCCGCTTTTTACCTCGGGCCTATGGTGGCATGTCGGCTGCTCATAGAATTTACCCCCATGCAGCACCCCACCCCCTTTGGAGTCTTCAGCCCCAATAATAACTATGGAAATTCGTGCAAAAGAAATAGCCGCCGCACACATCGCGCAAGGCTCTAGCGTCACATAAAGCTCTAAGCCCGGTATGCGCTGCGCACCAGCCTTCTCACAAGCCTGACGAATAGCTAACATCTCTGCATGTGCACTTGGATCATGAAGCTCACGCGTACGGTTACCTGCGCGCGCAATGACTTCACCACTCGACGGATCAACAATAACAGCCCCTATCGGCACCTCATCACGTCCCGCAGCTGCATTTGCCTCTTCCAAAGCAAGGTGCATATATGATAGATCTTTTTCCATGAGCGAAGAAAACCACAATGAAGAGAGAATTGCAAAGAGAATGGCACGCGCCGGTCTTTGCTCTCGTAGAGATGCTGAAAAATGGATTGAAGCAGGCCGTGTGAGTGTCAACGGCAAAAAGCTAGACTCTCCTGCCTTTAAGGTTTCAGATAAAGATGAAATTATTGTTGATGGCAAACCTATTCAAGGTAAGCAACCAACACGCCTTTTTCTATATCACAAACCGACAGGCCTCGTGACAACACATAAAGATGAAAAAGGACGTGCTACAGTCTTCGATCATCTACCTGCACATCTGCCTCGGGTCATTAGCATCGGCAGGCTGGATTTAAACACAGAAGGCCTATTGCTTCTCACAAATGATGGAGAATTAGCGCGCTATTTAGAACTCCCAGCAACAGGCTGGAAACGTAAGTATCGCGTGCGTGTTTTAGGCAAAATCAAGCAAGAACGTTTAGATAAGCTCAAAAACGGCATTACCATCGATGGGGTCAAATATAAATCCATAGAAGCAGAGATAGATTCAGAACAAAAAGGCGCCAACACGTGGGTCACCATAACTTTACAAGAAGGTAAGAATAGAGAAATTCGCCGTGTTATGGAGCATTTGAACCTACAAGTGAACCGCCTAATCCGTATTTCTTACGGCCCTTTCAATTTAGACAAATTACCGAAACAGTCTGTATCAGAAATTAAGCCCCATATCCTAAAAAACCAGCTTGCTGGCTACTTTAAAGCTCAAGAAAAGCCTACTAAAAAATAATGCGCATAATATCTGGTATATATGGAAGACGAAAATTAGAAGTCCCAAAAGGACGTGATATACGCCCTACGAGTGACAAAATTCGCGGCGCCATATTCAACGCCTTAGAATCCCATGGAGCAATTCAAAATGCTAGAGTTTTAGACGCTTTCAGCGGTACCGGCGCTCTAGGCCTTGAAGCCCTATCACGTGGCGCAGCACACTGTACCTTCCTAGATAAAGCCAAAACATCACTAGAGCTGACTAAACGTAATATTAATACGCTTGACGCATGCACCGGGTCAACAGCCATCCTATCCGATGCCACAAAGCATAAATTTGTGGATAAA
>NZAJ01000023.1 GCA_002687495.1 Micavibrio sp.
CAAGATAAACCGTATCCATATATTTCTTAAAACTCCAAGGCGGCCCCATCCAGTAAACTGGGCTTTGGATTAGCACCGCATCCGCCCAAAGATGCTTCTCAATCTCTTCTTGGATATCATATTCATCCTCGCTCTTCGTGGTTTTGACCGCATAGCCGCGCCCCTCGAGCAAGCTTTTCGCTTTATCTGCAAAAGCGGCATTCAGCGCGCCTTCGGAAATGCCCGGCACGCGGTGATGCGCATTGATAATGAGAATATTCTTCATGGATAGCCCCTTATATGGTGGTTTTATTATCTCAATGAAATAGGGGGCTTTTGTTGCTGGTCAAGAGTGGGGGGCATTTCTCTATCGCCCTCTCATCTTGCAACCGCCATAGCATCCCCGCGCAGGCGGGGATCATGAGATCCCGCATCAAGTGCGGGATGCTAAGTTTTTAGATTGCTTCGGCTAATGAAGGGAGAGGGAAGCGAGAAAATGAATGTAGTGATCTATAGATTTTCTTCTACTTTTTTGTCCCAATCCTTAGGAAGATACATTCTTATAAGGCGTGCTTTATTACTGTGTAAATATACGGGTCTAACTAGTATACCGCTCTCTTCGATCGCTTTTTTAATGGTTTGAGTGCATGTGTTGGCTGGCCTGGTCAGTGTGATGGATAGTTCAAAAAATTCTAATCCAGCTGGCGCAATCGTGCTTACTTCCGGTGATTTAATTAGGCCCTTAGTCCAGTACCTTGTGTTATCTTTTTGCTCAGTTTTCTTATTTTCTCTGTATAGGATGGCTGACCAAGTGGGAAATATATTAGAAATATTAAGGTCTTCTAAGACATAGTAAAATTGAGATTGGTTTCTGATTTTAAATGATAAGGAAATGTGGTCTTCATCAACTCTTCTGGTCTCAATATTAAAAATAGAGATACTTTCAGCTAATTTACGTTCTTCGTAATTTTGAAGTTCTTTATAAGCAATGAATAAACCTATGAAGCTAGCGCAGGCTAAGAAAAAGCTCCAAGGCTCTTTTGTAAAAGAAGTGAATAAGAAATTGAAAATGCTTTCTGTGGCAAAAAGCCAGCCGAAAAGAAAGCTGCCAAGAGAGAAAATTACTACGATTGGCAAACTTTCTTTGAGCATTAAATCACCCATCACCCATCTTAAGGGCTGCAATAAACGCGCTTTGTGGAATCTCGACATTCCCGTACTGGCGCATTTTGGCTTTACCTTTTTTCTGCTTCTCAAGGAGCTTCTTCTTACGGGAAATATCCCCGCCATAACATTTAGCCGTCACGTCCTTACGCAGCGCTGAGACATTCTCACGCGCGATAATCTTGCCGCCAATCGCTGCCTGAATAGCGATCTTAAACATCTGGCGCGGGATCAGGTCTTTCAAGCGCTCACACATACCGCGGCCACGGCTCTCCGCCGAAGAGCGGTGCACAATCATCGCCAGCGCGTCCACGGGCTCGTCATTCACGCGAATATCCAGCTTCACCAGATCATTCTCGCCATAGCCATCAAGCTCGTAATCAAAGCTCGCATAGCCTTGGGAGATGGACTTCAAGCGGTCATAAAAATCAAACACCACCTCGTTAAGCGGTAGGCGGTAAACCAGCATTGCGCGCCCACCTGCATAGGTGAGGTCAAGCTGCACGCCGCGGCGCTCCTGACAGAGCTGCAGCAGGCCGCCGACATATTCATCTGGCGCCATAATCGTGGCTTTAATCCAAGGCTCTTCGATTGATTTGATCTGCACAACGTCCGGCATATCAACAGGGTTATAAAGCTCGATCGTTTGACCGTTCGTCATGTTGATTTTGTAAACCACGCTCGGCGCAGTCGGGATCAAATCAAGATCAAATTCGCGGTCTAAGCGCTCTTGGATAATCTCCATATGCAGCAGGCCTAAGAAGCCGCAGCGAAAACCTAGTCCCAAAGCTTGGGAGCTTTCCATCTCATAATGAAGGCTTGCATCATTAAGCTTAATTTTGCCTAAGCAATCACGCAGCTTTTCAAATTCGCCCTGATCGGATGGGTAGAATGAACAAAAAACCATCGGGATAGAAGGCTTAAAACCAGGTAGGCGCTCAGCGCATGGCTTTTTATCTTCTGTGATCGTATCCCCGACATTAGTTTCGGTGATGTCTTTAATAGAAGCCGTGATAAAGCCCATCTCACCCGGGCCAATCTCGGCCAGCTCAACTTTTTTCGGGGTGAACATACCAACGCGGTCAATATCTCGCGTCGCGCCGTTACTCATGAATTTGATCTTCTGGCCTTTTTTCAGCACGCCATCAACCACGCGCACCAAAACCACAACGCCCAAATATGAATCATACCAACTATCAACCAAGAGCGCTTTTAGGGGCGCATCGCGATCACCTGCGGCTGGAGGAGGGAGCTGCGTGACGATGGCTTCTAGCAGATCATTCGTGCCGATCCCGCTCTTACCTGAACACTCAACCGCATCGGTGCAATCAAGCCCGATAACATCTTCAACCTCTTGCTTTACGCGGTCAGGTTCGGACGCGGGCAAATCAATCTTATTAATGGCAACGACGATCTCGTGATCATTATCCAGCGCCATATACACATTAGCCAGCGTCTGCGCTTCTACCCCTTGGGTTGAATCAACAACCAGCACTGAGCCCTCACAAGAAGCCAGCGAGCGCGAAACTTCATAGGCAAAATCCACATGCCCCGGCGTATCCATCAGGTTAAGCTGGTAAGTATTGCCATCTTTAGCTTTATATTCCAGGCGCACAGTCTGTGCTTTGATTGTAATGCCGCGCTCACGCTCGATATCTGTGTTGTCCAAAACCTGCTCGGACATCTCGCGCTCTTCAAGCCCGCCACATGTTTGGATCAAGCGATCGGCAAGCGTTGATTTCCCATGGTCAATATGGGCAATGATGGAGAAATTTCGTATATGTTCTAATTTATGGCTCATAGCCTGCGAACATAGTGATTTTTGTGTGTTATCGCAATCGAAAAAGTGAAGGGGGCAATGGTTTTTAAGCAATAAAAAACGGCTCCGATGTAGAAAAGAGCCGCTTAATATTTCAATTAGTTATTACTGATTATAAATAGATTAATTATGGACCACTCACATTGAGTGTGTTGTCTAATGAGACTTGCGGCGTAGGCGAAGCTAGACCGTTGAAAAGCTCACGCGCTTGCGCACTAAATTGACTATGTGTTGCACCACCACCGGCTACGGCGCTATCGCCAAATTGATTTGCCAATGCGGTTTGAATTTCGTTTTTTATCGCACTCATATATCTACACCTTCTCTTAAATTAAGTTATCTCTTCGTTACCGTTAAGAATACTCTATCGGAAAAGTGTAAATAAAAGCTTAAAGTAATAAGGAAAATATAAGATTTATGCTTTGTGCAAAATCAGCGGAAAGTAATGGCCTTCCTTGCTTTCGCCCGTTTCTTGGTCAAGAAGAACTGTTAAGATTTGATGTGAGTTTTGCATGTATTTTTTCATCATTGAGTGAACCTCCACAGCCGAATCAACAATGCTGCCATCATCAAAAACAAAAAAGAGTTTTCCTTGATCGAGATCGCACTCAAACCAGCCTAAATCTTTTTTGAAAACATGGCTGTGAAAGACTACAACTTTACCCACGTCATTCACCGCAACATCAATCTCGACAGGGTGCTCCTCATCCGCGCCATACACATAGTGGTAAAGCGTTTCGACTTTTGGATGTTCTTGTGATTCTGTTGTTGTATCTTCGCTCATGCTTTCCACACTATACCTTGATTATGCCCCTATGACCACAGCTTAATATGTCTAATTTTTCTCTTTATTCTTGTCCCAGCCTTTGTGATGCATAGGAACAAAAGTTCCGTCAATCGCCTCGCCATTTTTTGTGCGCACGATTTGTACTTCTTCGGCTTTCGAGAAATAGGGGCGGATCATCCATTGAATTTTCACGCCTAAATCTAAAACGCGCCCATCTTTGAAATGCACGTCGACTGTATATTTATCCGGATCATAAATCAGATAATCAAGCTGCTTATACTCAATCTCTTTTCCGTGGAAAATATAGGTTTCTTTACTCAGTTTCTCACAGTAAATATCCATCTCATCTTCTGTGAAAAGCACAGCCATACCACGTCCTCCGGCTTTTGGCTTGCCGGATGAGAATGCGTCCTTGACGCTCTTTTTATCTTTTGTTTCTTCGTTATCGCTCATGATGAAGGCCTGATATTTAGGCGCTAGAAGGATGAAAGGTTAGGGCGCAAAAGCGCTAAAATACTATTTCGAATCATAGCATTACTAAGGGAATCGGGCAAGATTAAAGGCTTTGTGATTTTTTGCGCCATGATTGCGCTAAGGTGATAAGTGATTAGCCAGCCTTCAGCTCGAAACAAACTGCATTTGGATCATTCGAAGCATCCTGCCCTTGGAAAACAGCGAACTTGCCTTCGTTACCAGCATGATTAACACCTTCGATCGTCGTGTCAAATGTCTGACCGCGCGCCGGATTTAAGTTAAACGGAACGTAAGTACACTGACCTTGCTCAACAATCTTCTTCGCATCGTCTTTATTGCTTACAATGCTGAGTGCAACATGGTTTGTTTTACCGCCGCCCTGAACAACCGCATATGTTAGAGTGTCCTGACCTTTTGTTTTTGCATCATCCTCATCGCTCAGCACAGCATCTTTGCCTTTGATCTTAAATGAGAAATCCTCAACACGAGCTGGCACTGGTTTTGGAGGCTTTGGCGTATTGTCCTTACCACTATGGTCAACAGATTGCTCTGTATTTTGTTTAACATCTGTTGTCACATGTGAGCCATTGCCTTGACCTTTAAATAGCTTGTTAATTAAGCCGCCACCAAAGCCAACTGTAAGTGCACCAATGATAAGCGCTGGAATACCACCAATATTTAAAGCGCCGAGTTTTGCAGATGCAAAGCCCATGACAGGGAAAGCCGCAAGAAGAGCAAGGCCGAATGAAAGCCACTTCTGACCGCCTTTAATGCGATTATTGGCTAAGTCACTCCATGTGTCACCGATCCAGTTAAAGAAGCCGCTACCTGCATTTTTGAAATCTGCTGCGAGGTGTCCGCCGCCAATAGCGTCTTTACCTGTGAGCATCCAATCAAAGCTACCAAGTGCGCCATTTGCACCAGCATTAAAGATGTTGCCAACTGAATCCCATGCTCCGCTTGCAACATTTTGTGCATCCGCAAGTGTAGGGGAGCTATTGCCTTCAGGTGTGGTATCTGTAGCTTCTGCGTCACCACTTGTGCTCGGGCTTGTGCTAGCGCCATTCGCTTCCGCATCGGCTTTAGCTTTAGCGTCCGCCTCTTCTTTTGCTTTTTTCTTCTCTTCTTCAGTCAGCTCAACTTTAAGCGTCTGAATATCATAGCCACTCGGATCAGCCTGATTGTCCTCAACCATTTGCGCGATCAAAGCTCTGCGCTTGGCTGGCTCAATATCATCATACGGGTTGTAACCATTATGATCTCTGAAATCACTCAATATCTCCGCCGCTTCTGTCGCGGTGAGATTGCCTCTATCTCCAATGTATTTTTCATTAAAAGGAATAAGGCTATTGTTTAGATCTAGCCATTCAGTAGGGTCAGTGTAAGGCGGGTATAGATCAAAAACATCTATGCCTGTCACAGCATCAAGGGCATAATTATTTGCCTCAAGGCCCCATTTTAAAGGTGTTAGAGCATAGTTAGCATAGTGCATTGGAAGTGTGAGCATTCTAGAGCCTACATCCCAATCGTATTCTGTATCGGTAAAATATTCAGTTCCCTCTTCAGCTGCAATTAAGACACCAGCTGTTACACCGTATGGTAATGCGACTGCTTTAGTTACTGGATTGATGAGTAAGTTTTTCGATGTTCTATATCCCATATAAGTAGGGATGGTGGCCATATTACGACCAAGGCGTAATGTGTATAAACCTGTCTCTTTCATAGTTCCGAAAAAACCACGCTTTTGCCCATCTGCAACTGGGTTAAACCATTGAACATCTGTAGTCATTTTGTTTGTTTCTTTATTAAAGTCAAAAACAACATCTTTAGCGCCAAGAGCATGGTAAAACTGTCTTTTAACTTCTCTTACCTTTGGTCTTGTCCAATAATCGTCTTTGAATGGAGTAGCTACGTGTCCAGTGCCTACAAAGCGGCGCGCATATCTGAAAGGTCTCGTAAAATCAGAATATATTTGTAGCACATGCCTTTGTCCGTAGAATTCGGGGCTGTGGTCAGCTTTTGTGATAACTGATTTTAACGCCTCTACATATTCGTCATAATGAGCTCCACCTTCTTTCATTCGCTTTGGGTTAGGGTCAAGAAGTTCAAGTAGTCCTTCAGGAATTGCGTTCTCGCCGCGGCCAGTCCTATATCTTAGATGTGTTAATGCATATAGGCCTTCCCATTCGCGTCCTTCGTTATACGCAGCAACAAGTTTTTCTAAAACTTTTGAGGCGCCATCATTGCGACTGATAGTTTCAATTTGCATAGCAAAACGCTCAGCGTTGTCTGGATCGCTATTTGGAATAACACGAGCGGTGCGTTTATAGCTGTTGTAGTAGCCCATCTCAAATTGACGCACCAATGCATCAGTATCTTCTAATTTATAAGTTCTATTACCGTGACCTCTTAATGGGCGTGTTATGAGCAATTCAGATAGGGGTATGCCTAAGTTAGGAATAGCATCGCGCCAATTAGTTTTGTTTCTGTCTGCGGCACGCATAGTAGCTTGTTCGAAGTTGTTAAAAATAGGGTCAAGGTGGAATCCAAGTTGAATGTTAGCCTCTACGTTACTGCCTTCTTTAGCGAACACTTCTTCCATTGATTTGTAAATTCTTGAAGAAAAGGCTGTAGGGTTAGAAAGATCCGCAGCCATCTTTTGCATATGTCCGGCATATTTAAGCATGGCATCTACTTGTCTTGTTTCTAGGCGGAACACACCACTACCTTTATTTTCAATCGCCTCTAGGATTGCTTTGCTATCAACTGTTGCTCCAGATTTATCTGTATAATCCCTTATCGCGTCTTTAGCTTGTTGAAGTATAGAGTCTTTAACCTCTTTGGAACCAAGACCATCTTTGCGAGCTTTCTCAATAAGTTGAGCAATGTTTTTTTCAAACTGCAGTTCCTGAATATATGGTGTGAGATCTTTAGAGAATTTCTCAAGCGTATCTGCGTTTTGATCTTTAAAATTAGTCAGAACATCACGAATGGCGTTTTGTACATCATTACCATTAGTAAACTCACCTTTTTGAATGCTTGAGCCGAGTTGATGAAATTGCGCCTTTAAGCCTGAAATTTGTCGAGGAAGTGAGTGCGCTAAAATAGTGTCATCAATACCATTGATGAAAGGTCGGATATACTTACCGTTAGCGAGGATATTTGGTAAGTGTACTGCTGGATTGTTTTTAGATTCAAGCGATGTTTTCGCAAAGATAATTGGATTGTAGTTTTTCGAAAATACCTTGTGCATCCAACTGCTGCCAGGGGCAGGTATTGTTTTTGTGTGGTTTTTACCGCTAGGGTTAGAAATTACAGGTGTTATGATAGCGCTCGGCTCATCTGTTTCTACACCCGCCCCAGTAGGTGTAGCGCTTGCTTCGGTTGTCTGTGTTGTACTCGCCCCAGTAGGTGTTGCGCTTGCTTCAGTTGTCGGTGTTGTACTCGCCTCAGTAGCTGCCGCAGATGTTGGCGTCGCTGGCTGTTGTGGCGTGGGCTGCTGTGGAGTAGGCATTGTTGGCGCCGCAGCTGTTGTTGGCGCAGCAACTGTTGGTGCAGGCGCTGCTTGTGTTTGTTGTGCGGAAGGGCCGTTAAAGCTTTTCCCGTTTTCTGTGCGCGCGCGAATGAATTTCTGCTGGCTTTTCTTTAAGCCAAAGAACCAGTCCTCAGCATTATTCTCAACAAGCCAATCATCTAAGTCCTGTCCATCTTCTAAAGTAATGCTGTTAGAGCTATTTCTTGAGCCTGTGTTATTCGCTGCATTATTGAACGCATTTGGTGCTTCAGGCTGATTTGCGACATCGTTATCTTTATTATAAGCCTGTACTTTTACACGCGGCTTTGCCGTTTCTACCTGATCTGTAACGTCATTATATTTACCATCAGCGTCTGCACGAACCTTAACGCGCGGTTTCGCAGCTTTTTCCGCTGTCTCCTCTAAAACTTCTTCAGCTGTCTCTTCTATAGCTTCATTTGCAGCATCAGTAGTTGGTGGCGTAGGCGCTTCCGGCTTTGGTTTCTTCATAAGCTTACCAGCACCATAACCAAGACCTGTTAATGCGCCACCTATTACAAAGCCAGTTGCTGCGGTTGTTAAGGTACGATTTAAAGTATAATCATGATTATCGCCAAGCTTTCTATAGCCTGCTTGCTCTAATGTGTGCTGAATACCATAATCTTCTGCAACAGCTTCAAGTGAACCTATTGCTCCAGCTTTCAGAACTGTTTTCGCGACATGACTTTGGAGTGCTTTGACAACGCCCTGACGAATAATGCCTGCTGAAATTTGACGTGCAGTGACACCTGAACCAGCTGCAACGATAGAGCCACCACCAGTTACGGGTGCGAGAATGAAACCACCAACCGTGAAAAGAATATTAACTGGATCTGTAGCAACGTTCATAGCAAAACGCAGCGGGCTTTCTTTCCAATCAATTTTCTTATGATCGAAGGCTTGCATCATATACAGCGTTGCAAGCTGCACGGATGCTGATTTTTCTTTAATGTCCCAAGCCGCCATAAGGCCTGCAGCGCTTTGATCATTGATCTTTGCCATATGATCAATCGCCCATTCACCAAGCTCTTGCTCAGCGCGCTGTGCGATAATTGCGGCTTTTTCATCTTCTGGTAAGCCAACGCCCCAGCCTTCTTCAGCTGCTTTTTTAGCGATATGCTCATCCCATGAAAGTTCGCCTGAACTTTTATCGGAATTTTCATCGTTATAAAGAATTTTCGCCGCGTTTAAGAAACCTTTATTATTCTCAAGTGTATCCTCGCTAAGCTCTTGCGCAAAAATACTTGCGTCAACGGTTTTTAAGAACGCTTTCGTTTCTGCATCAAGATTTGCGTTGGCTTTCGCGTCTGTCCATAGTTTAAGATATTCCTGATTACCACCGGCTTTAGCAATGCTTTGATCCAGCATGAGCGGCGCTTCCGGTGATTCTTCTACTTTAACTGCAGGCGCTAGCGTCATAAGACCGCCAGCCGTTGCACCTGCTAAAACTTGACCGTTAACATCCGCAGGCCCATTAGCAGCCTTAGGCTCGGTAAAATGCGGCTGGTTAGAAGCGAAATA
Organism: Micavibrio sp.; assembly: GCA_002687495.1. Classification (GTDB taxonomy): domain Bacteria; phylum Pseudomonadota; class Alphaproteobacteria; order Micavibrionales; family Micavibrionaceae; genus TMED27. Next base: position 9,298 of record NZAJ01000023.1, read on the forward strand.
CAGGTTGTTATTATTGAGATAGTTTATAACGTTATAAAGCTCATAAAACTCCCAGTCAGTGAGAGCGTCATCGTTTTTCGGCTTTTTCGTATTGGTTGTTGTATTCGTAGGGCGATATTTTTCTGACGTAGGTGGGGCCATAACAGTAGCCCAATACCCTGCGGCTTTAAAATTTGTCTGAATATCTGTGGCTGGTTCTGCCATATATTACACCCTTTATCTTACTCA
>NZAJ01000024.1 GCA_002687495.1 Micavibrio sp.
ATAGCGGTCATAGCAATCGCCATCACGCCTATGCTCTTTTAAATGTTTCCTCCAAACTCACATCTTTGAGCATGATTTTGGATGAGCATTATAGGCCTGAAAAGAAACTTTATGAGCTTTCTGACATTGAAGATGGTCGACTTTTATAACTATCGTGCAATTTAATTTTGCCTATAAGCTATTGAGAATCTTTTATTTTTCATAAAAATTAATATTTCCTTTACTTTTTTATTGAAAATTTTCGAATTTTAAGGTACATTCTACACTCATATACGACAGAGGAACACATTCGAAACGCATATATACTGCGGGATAGAGGGAAGTACCTTCTAAAGAATTGTTGACCTTGTTGCATAGCCCTATAACAAAAAACAAAGGTGAATTAATATGGCTGAAAATGACAACTTCAATTTTGCAAAAGGTGATTATGTAGTTTACGCGGCGCACGGCGTCGGCCAAATCGAAGGAACGGAAGTTCAAAATATTGGCGGTATGGAAGTTAAGCTATATGTTGTCTCTTTTGAAAAAGACCGCATGCGTCTTAAAATTCCTGTCATTAAAGCAGCATCATCAGGCCTACGCCGTTTGAGCACAGCTGATCACATGAGCAGCGCTATTAAAACACTTAAAGGGAAAGCGCGCGTTCGTCGTACAATGTGGAGCCGCCGCGCACAAGAATATGAAATGAAGATCAATTCTGGCGATCCAGTTGCCATTGCTGAAGTTCTTCGTGACCTTAAACGCAGCAATGATGACAGCGAGCAGTCATATTCAGAGCGTCAAATCTATCAATCAGCACTTGAGCGTCTAGCTCGTGAAGTGGCTGCCGTTGAGAAAATCACTGAAGGCGCTGCAACAGCACAGCTAGAAGACATCATGGGCGTTAAGCGTGATATTGATATCGATCTAGACGACGACATGGACGAGAAAGAAGCAGCCTAATAGCTTTATACTCTATTCCGAATAAGAATTTTAAGAACAGCGCTAGTGGCGCTGTTTTTTATGCACATTTTTATCCACAGGCTCTTTCTAATCTGCTGATTTTATTATATACTAACAATGATTCTGGCAATACATCCCTCCCGCCAGAAGCGAAAGCCCAGATAAAGTGTGTAATAGACATTATACAAATTCGCTATTTGCAGATATAGGTGCACCGCGCACGGTGTGGACTATCCCTGCTATTCACGGCAATCTATCAGCGCTAACACTTATTCACGATGCGCTGTTAGAACGCATTAAGCCTGGTGACCGTATTCTTTATCACGGCAATTACACTGGCTACAACCTTGAATCTGCCTCTTGTATTGATGAAATCCTGACCTTTAGGCGCATGGTTTTGGCGATGCGCGGCATGAAGCCTACAGATTTTGTATATTTACGCGGCCAGCAAGAGCAAATCTGGCAAAAGCTCTTGCAATTACATTATGCCCCCGAGCCTACTGATGTTCTTATATGGATGCTTGGCAATGGCTTGAACAACACACTTTTAAGCTATGGTATTAACCCATATGATGGCTTAGAAGCCTGTAAACTGGGCTCCAATGGTATCGCTAAATGGCTGAACAATATCAGAGAGACAGTGCGCAAGCATAAAGGCCATGCAGCGCTCGCGTCCGCACAAATGCGCGCAGCTTATATCAGCACAAGCGCAGCCTATCCCATGCTCTTTGTCCATGCTGGATTAGACGCGCAAAACCCACTTGAGCTACAAGGAGATAGCTTCTGGTGGGATGGCGGCGCCTTTGACACGATAGAATATGCATACAAACCATTCGAAAAAGTTGTACGCGGGTATGACCCTCAGCATCGCGGTTTGTATTTAAACTGCATTACAGCCAATGTAGATGATGGATGCGGATTTGGCGGAAAGCTTATCAGCGTTGGCTTAGAGAGCGATGGAAACGTCAAAGAAATCCTCCACGCATAGAAAAGATTAAATACAAATAAAAAAAATTAATTTTTTGTAACTTTTCTTATAAATCGATCGAACTAATATATGAGTACAACGTTGGTATGATAAAGGAGGTCATACACAATGGCATATATAGATGATCCACAGACACAAAAAGCAAATACAGATTACATTCGCAATGCGATGAATGAGCCTTATCTTGAAAAAGATCATGAGCTAGAGCTGGCAAGGCGATGGAAAGAAGACGGTGATGAGCGTGCGCTTCATGAGCTCGTACAGTCATATACACGTCTTGCGGTGTCGTCAGCGATGAAGTTCAAGCATTATGGCTTGCCGATGGGCGATCTTATCCAGGAAGGTAATATCGGCCTTATGGAAGCTGCTAAGCGCTTTGAGCCTTCAAGAGATTTACGCTTTTCCACTTACGCAACATGGTGGATTAGAGCCTCTATTCAAGATTACGTACTTAGAAACTGGTCAATCGTGAGAACTGGCAGCACTGCAGCACAAAAGTCATTATTCTTCAACATGCGCAGATTGCGCGCTGAAATTGAGCGCCGCAATGAAGAAGAAGGGCTGGATGATGCGGCACGAGAAGAGATTGCGACAAAGCTTGGCGTAAAGGTCAGCGATGTCATCACGATGGAAGGCCGCTTATCAGGGCTCGATCAATCTCTAAACGCAACGATTAGTGATGATGGCGAACAAGAATGGCAGTCTATGCTTGCAGATGATAGCGCCAACCCTGAAGAAGTTGTTACAGACATGAAGGATGCGCAAGCGCGCTCTGCATGGCTTGATAGCGCTTTGGGCGGCTTAGATGATCGTGAGCAAACCATTATTCGTCAGCGCCATTTAGATGATGAAACTGTGACATTAGAAGCTTTAGGCGAGCAGCTCGGCATTAGTAAAGAGCGTGTTCGTCAAATTGAAAAGCGTGCCATGGAAAAGATGCGCGGAACAATTGAAGATGTCAGCGAAGGCCAATATGAAAGCCTATTGTAAGACACGCATATATTGAAAGTTTTACCCTCACTCCCACTGCAATCCGGGTAAGCACGCCTTCCACAATCGTGCTTACCCTTCTTTTTTCCTATTCCTCAACGATGATTTTATAACGGGTCCCCGTTGCAACTTCACGCCCATCGGGAATGGCATTCAACACGCGGAAGCGCTGCTCTTTTTCGCGATCAAACGGCATTTTCGCCGCCACATCTTTTACGTCTTCACCACTCTTAACCTTATAAAGACGCAGCGTATATGGCTTTATATCGCGCTTTTCCGCAGCACTCATTGGGCGAAAACTATAGGTTAAGCGCTTCATATCCTCAACGAAACTCGAAGAGCTATTTTGAGGTATTGCCATTTGAAAGCGCGCGAAGCCTTGCTTAAACTTTATCGCAACTACGCGAATTTCAGCCGCTTTACCGCTAACCTGCCCAGAAAAACTTGCTGTCGCTGCATCCATGCCATTTACATCAATGCGCTCTAGAGTGTTTAGCTTGGCATCTGCAAGCCAGCTAGAGCGAATATAATCAGCGGGTGACAGTGCCTTTTCATTAGCTGCCATATCAAAGATCACAACACCGCCTTTTTTGTTGCTGGCAACAACTTGCGCGGTTGAGTTTGTTAACTCGAAATCATCAGGTACAGTATATGTGAAGTCTATTTCAGGGTGATAGAAACTTTGCCCGCGAATAAGACCATGCTTGGCACTATCGCCATAAACCATCCCATCGATCGCGCTCAGATAAGCTTCGCGCTTATCAGCTCCATCTTGCGGGTAGGCGTTCGATTCTGCGCGTGTCTTACTTACACGATCAGATGTAGCCGGGTGTGTCGCAAAATAATTATATTGATTGGCTGCACGACCATTAAGCGCCGCTTCCAATTCTGTTTGTCTTTGCAGAGAATATAAAAATGATGGCACAGCGTGCGGTGCGTAGCCTGCGCGCGTCATATAACGTAAACCGAGCGTATCAGCTTCATTTTCTTGATCACGCGAATAAGAGCTTAAATACAGATTACTACCGAGATTAAGCGCTTGAGACACACCATCAGAACCTATCGCAGCGGAAAGCACCCCTACCCCCAATGTGCCAATGACGCTGTGAGAATAACGTTCGGCTGAATGACGCCCTGTAATATGCCCAGCTTCGTGACCTAAAACGCTTGCAAGTTCTGCCTCACTATTTGCAAGAGCTAGCAATCCACGCGAAACATAGATATAGCCGCCAGGTAGCGCGAATGCATTCACGATCGGGCTGTCGATAATATAGAATTTATAACGCACATCACTGCGTTCGGTATCTGCTGTGACAGAGGCCCCTACTCTTTGCACATATTCACTTAAGGCTTTATCTGTTACAAAGCCATATTGCTGCTCAATTTTTTGATGTTCAGAAGCGCCGACCTGATTTTCTTGTGATGGAGACATTAGAGCTGCGAATTGCTGACGTCCTGTGGCAGGGTTTGTCGTACAAGCACTTAACAGCATTATCACTGTAAAAAGCCCTGTCAGGGGCAAGAAAGACTTGAATTGTTGCACTGAATTCCTCCACTGTTATCGCTATGAACAAGATAATAGTGTTTTTCATTAGCCTTGCCAGTTTTTTATTCGCAAATCATGCTTGGAGCGCTTCGCAAACTCTTGAGCAAGAGCTTAGCCTGACTGCGCAAGGGCGCGTGAGTAATATCATTGCCGCAGATACTTTACAGCTAGAAGATGGCAGCATCATCAGGCTCAGCGGCATTCAACTGCCTAGTGAAGAGAGCCATAATACAGCCCCCTTGCTTTTGGACAGTGTAATAGAAATTGAAAAAGATATGCTCCTCAATCAAGAGGTCAATATCTATCAAAGCAAAGATCCAAAACTTGGCCGTATTAATAGAATGGGACATAAATTAGCGCATATTCAACGCCTTTCTGATGGGCTCTGGCTACAAGGGATGCTGCTTAACCTAGGCTTGGCGTATGTAAAAACAACGCAGCGCAATACGGGCATGGCAGACGCGATGTATGCACTTGAAGCATTAGCGCGCGAGGAGAAGATCGGCTTATGGGAGGATGATGCACTCATAAAACACGCAAGTGAAGTCAGCTCTATTGGCGGCGGCTTTCAAATTGTAGAAGGTAAAATAGAGAGCGTTGCCATGCATAATAACCGGCTTTACATTAATTTCGGTAAGAATTGGCGTGATGACTTCACAGTTTCAATCTCTGCACAAGATCAAAGGCACTTTGCGCAAGCTGGGCATGACCCGTTACAATGGGGCGGCAAGATTATACGCGTTCGGGGCTGGGTCAGAGACTATAACGGCCCTTATATGGAGATTGATCACCCACAAGCAATTGAGTTTATAGAGCCATCCCCTACTCAAAAGCCGTAAATACAAATGATTACTTGCGCTTTAACAGCAATATGCTAATAGAAGGGCGCGCAAGATAATTAGTAATAAAAGGGTAAAAAATGAAATTCAGCTCTATTCGTGATATGGACCTTAAAGACAAACGCGTCCTTCTTCGAGCAGATCTTAATGTGCCGGCACAGCGCGGCAAGGTAACCGATACGACTCGTATTGATCGCCTCAAACCTACTATTGATTATCTTCACACTGCTGGGGCAAAAGTTTTGATCCTATCTCATTTTGGGCGCCCAGAAGGTGAGCAAAATCCTGAGATGTCTCTCGCTTTTCTTGTCCCTACCCTTGAAGAATGCTGGGGCACAAAGGTTAGCTTTGCGCCAAACTGTATTGGTGAAAAAGCACAAAAAGCTTCTGATGCCCTACAAAGCGGTGATGTTGTCTTGCTTGAAAACTTACGCTTTCATAAAGGTGAGAAGGCAAATGACCCTGAATTTGTTAGGGAACTAGCCTCGCTGGGAGATATCTATGTGAATGATGCATTCTCGGCAGCGCACCGCGCTCATGCATCGACAGAAGGCCTTGCTCATATATTACCAGCCGCTGCAGGCCTACTGATGGAGCAAGAACTCAACGCTCTTAATGCAGCGCTTGGAGCGCCTGAGAAGCCTGTTATGGCGATTGCTGGTGGTTCTAAAATTTCCACAAAGCTGAATGTACTTTATAATTTGGTTGAGAAAACAGATTATCTGGTTCTTGGCGGCGGTATGGCTAATACATTTATGAACGCGCAAGGCTATGATGTAGGTAGCTCATTATGCGAACATGATATGGCGGATGAAGCCAAGAAGATCATGGAGAAAGCAAAAGGCACAGGATGCGAGATTATCCTGCCTGAGGATTGCGTTGTTGTTAGCGATATCATGGTTAATGCCGAATATGAGGTTGTTGATGCCAAAACTATACCTGAAGAAAAAATGGCGATTGATATTGGCCCTAAAAGCATTGAGCGCGTTAGTGAGCTTATGCAGAAATGCAAGACGCTCGTATGGAATGGTCCAATGGGCGTGTTTGAGATCAAACCTTTTGATGCTGGCACGAATGCGCTAGCGCATGTTGCGGCAGAGCTTACAAATAATGGCAGCCTTACAAGCGTTGCCGGTGGCGGCGATACCGTTGCTGCGATTGAAAATGCAGAAGTCAAATCAGAGTTGAGCTATATCTCTACGGCTGGCGGTGCATTTTTGGAATGGCTTGAGGGCAAGTCTTTGCCAGGTGTAGCTGCGCTAGACCCTGCACGTAAAGCAGCATAAAGATTGATTATTCGGCAGAACTTGAGTTTTTAAGAATATCGACAGCCATCTCTTTTTTCACACGGCTATAATAATTGATAGCCTTACTCAGATCGCTTAGCTCAACCATACGGCCTTTGCTACGCATTCTGTTTGTGAGCAAGAACATAGATACGAAATCCTCTTTACTTACATCAAACGCCTTACAAGCTACAGCTAAGCCATGACCGCTTGTTTGGCTAAATATCTCAATAACAGCCTCTTCTTTTAGAGACGCAAATTGTGCGAATTGTGCGATAAATGGTCGAACTTGACCACGGCGCAATGATGCAAGCATGAGCTTAACAGTCAGTAAGCCTTTTTCTTTTTGACGTTTAGCGTCATTTATTAGCGCTGGTTTAGGCATAAACTCGCTCTCATTAGCACTCGCATCATCGAATTCATCTAAAACCTTATCCAATGCATCAGCGACCTCACCTTTTGTGATGCCGTATTCGCTTTCGATATAGGCTTTCAATTCCTGACCTACAAATTGATATAGTTTTTGCGCAACCGTTGAAGGCACATCATTACGATAGAGCAATGGCGTTGCCAATGTTTCCTCACCCTGCGATAGGTCAGATAGTGCGGCCAATACATATTCGCTAAGTTTAATATTTTTATTTTCAGCCAGTTTGATTGCTGTCGGAAGATCTCCTGTATCAGCGAGCATATTCATAACCTGATCGCTCATAACTTTACGCTGAGCAATAGCGCACCAATGCGCAGATGATTGGGATTTGATCACATAGATAAGATCCAAATCAGTTAAAACACGGCTTTTTTTGAGTACAGATTCAGCTACACAAATTTCATCACTCGCCATTTGCAGCACTAATCGCAATGGCACATTATCCAAGGCCGCTAATTTTTCAGCAAGAGCTTGGCGTAAATCCAATTCAGCTTGGCGCATAAGGCCAATCATAACATCCGCCACAAGCTCGCTCTCACGAGGCGACAGATCATTTTCAAGTAATTCACATATGGCGGAAGATAGCTCTGCAAGAGCCATAGGCTTTTTATCAGCAGCCAGACCATGCAAACGCTGTGAATCATATAGTTTCACGAGCAGTGGCGTAACCTTAGATGACTTGTCCAAAAAGTCTAAATTCATAACTTCCCCATTTATACTGCCTGAGCAGATTATTTTTTGTGAGTTCAGGTCTTATTCAAAGCGTATTTAAAAAGACCTTCACGCATGATTAATTTTAGCTATAATATGTTACTATTAAGTTAAGAAATTACTAATATCGATGATATTTTTGCAAAGAATTTGCATTGAAGATGCTATGAGTATACTCTTATTTAATACTTTTTAAATAGAATAAACTGAGTTCGTCTAAACTTTTTATATAGAAAGCATTCTTCATGGCTGGACCTATTGCAGGCTTAGGTGTTTATACCGCACAACAATCATATCAGAGCGTTAACACGCCCCAGACAAATACTGATAGTTCGAGAAATTCTAATAGCGCCGCTCAACAACAGAGCGCTCAAGCGAACAGCCCTCAAGTCCAGACACGTGCGGCCGCGCCAATAAGCTCTTCCTTTGAAAGCGATACATCTGGCGGGCTTGGCAACGCAACAGCACGCGGCCAAGAAACAATCAATGATGTGCAAAATGCATCAGCGCAGCGCGGATCACTCTTAGACATCATCGTCTAAAAGCGCTCCTCACCACTTCATATTTTATTGGAATGCGACTTCGTTAAAGCTACGTAGCTTACGGGAATGGAGCTTTTCTGGCGAC
>NZAJ01000025.1 GCA_002687495.1 Micavibrio sp.
TATATATTTTGAAACAGCTCGGATGGTAAGATTATATTTGCGCCTTGCTGAGCAGCGTTCTCAATATACGAAACTGTCTTATCGATATTTTCTTTCATATCGTGTCCATAAGATGTCTGTATCGCTGCAACTTTAGTACTCATATATTCTCTCCTAAATTAGCCTGATTTTTTTCGCAGGCTCTTGCTGCGAAATACAGTGAAAAGACCCACCGCCTGTTAGCAAAGCATGCGCCTCAACGCCGACAACTTGTCGCGTTGGAAATAGATCCTTCAATTGCTCAATAGCCTCATCAGCACTACGGCTGCTATAAGTTGGAACTACAACTGCTGCATTCGTGATAATAAAGTTCATATGTGAGGCTGGACTGACCTCCCCTTCAGCATCAAGAACCAATCCCGGCGATGGAAGCTGAACAATCTCAAACCCACTACCACAAAGCTTTTCAGCATTCTCTAAATGCAGCTTATAATTCGGATCATCATCACCATATGGCTTCTGACACACTATTTTATTTTCAGAAACGAAACGGGCTGTATTATCAATGTGACCATCAGTATGATCAGCTTTTAGACCATCATTAAGCCACAAAATACCCTTTAAATGAAGAGCGTCTTTCAACTTCTCTTCAGCCTCATCCTGCTGCCAATTATTACGGTTTTTATTAAGCAAACATTGGCGTGTTGTCAGCAAAACACCCTCGCCATTATGCTCTAAAGCGCCACCTTCCATGATGAAATCGTGATGAATTAATTGCGCGCCGCTAATCTCTGCCATGATATCGCCAATCGTATCATCATGCTCATAGAGATATTTACCGCCCCAACCATTATGCTTAAAACGATGCGCCTCACCATTACCCAAATATATAGGGCCAGTATCCCTCAACCAAACATCACCGCAAGGCGAATCAATAATTTCGAGATTATCACTTCCCAAAAGCGCTTTCACACTCCGCGCAGCAGCACTACCCATAGCGACAACACGCACAAGCTGCCCATCACGAACAGCCTCAATCATCTGCGCAATTTCACTGCGCGCAGCCTCTATAAGTTCACCAGCCCAAAGCTCTTGGTGAGATGGCCACCCAACCCACAAGCAGCTTTGCGTCTCCCATTCAGCAGGCACAGAAAGCCCACCCGCTAAAGCAGAGCCACCCTTAAATAGACCATAATCATGCTGTTTAGAAATCATGCGCACTTATACTTGAAATTTTACTCATTTCCAATTAAATAATACGCACACACTTAAAGCAGAAGGATTAAAAATATGAGAGTATTAATCATAGGCGCAGGCGGCGCAGGCAATGTAGTAGCTAAAAAATGCGCTATGAATAAAGACACTTTCACACATATCCACCTCGCTAGCCGCACTGTATCTAAGTGTGAAAAAATCCGTAACGAAATCAAAGAACAATTCTCAGTAGATATTGAAATCTCAGCCCTAGACGCTGATAACGTAAGTGATACAGTTACTCTCATTAACCAAGTTAAGCCTGATCTTGTTATTAATATGGCTCTACCATACCAAGATTTAGCTATTATGGATGCCTGCTTAGAAACGAAGACAAACTATATGGATACCGCTAATTACGAGCCAATAGATGTCGCTAAATTTGAATATCATTGGCAGTGGGCCTATCAAGATAAGTTTAAAGAAGCTGGTATAACAGCGATCCTTGGCTGTGGCTTCGATCCAGGACAGACAAATATCTACTGCGCCTATGCTCAGAAAAATCTTTTCGATGAAATACATTATATCGATATTATTGACTGTAACGCAGGCGATCACGGCAAAGCTTTTGCTACGAACTTCAATCCAGAAATCAACCTACGTGAAGTCACACAAAATGGCCGCTACTGGGAGAATGGGGAATGGGTAGAAACTGAGCCTTTAGAGTTCCGCAAAATGATTGACTACCCGGAAGTGGGCGAGAAAGCCTCGTACCTCCTCTATCATGAAGAGCTGGAATCATTATGCCAAAATATCAAGGGCTTAAAGCGCATTCGCTTCTGGATGACCTTTGGTGATGAATATATTAAACACATGGAAGTTCTGCAAAATATTGGTATGACACGCATCGATCCTGTCATTCATAATGGCGTGGAAATCGTGCCAATTCAGTTCTTAAAAACCCTACTTCCAGAGCCATCATCACTCTCAGATGGCTATACAGGAAAGACTTCTATTGGCTGCGTTATTACAGGCATTAAGGACGGCGTAGAAAAAACCGTCCTTATATATAATGTCTGCGACCACGCTCAAACACATAAAGAAGTCGGCGCACAAGCCGTATCCTATACAACTGGCGTGCCACCAGTAACCGGCGCTATATTAATGGCAAAAGGTTTATGGGGCAAAGAGCCAGGCGTATGGAACGTAGAGCAACTCGATCCAAACCCATTCATGGAAGAAGTCGCTAAACAAGGCCTAGCTTGGCATATAAAAGAACTTCCTTGCGGTCTAGGTGAGCTCACAGAGCGCCGTAAAGATAAAAAAGCAGCCTAATAAATGCATAAAAATCATCTAGAAGCTTTACAGCATATCGAGACCCCTGCATATGTCGCCGATATAGCTGCGATTAAGCGCAACCTCGAAAAAGCTAAATATATTCGTGAGCAAGCAGGCGTTAAAATCCTGCTCGCCACAAAAGCTTTCTCAATGTATTCGGTATTCCCTATAATGAGCGAATACCTTGATGGAACAACAGCTAGCGGGCTATACGAGGCACGTTTAGGCGCTAATCACTTCGGAAAAGAAGTGCACACCTATTCACCCGCATATAAAGAAGATGATCTTTTAGAGATTTTGCAATACTCAAATCACATCTACTTTAATTCAATCTCACAACTTAACAAATATGGCGATTTAGTCAGAGAAAAACGTAAAGATGCCATAATAGGCCTAAGAGTTAACCCTCAGCTTTCGCTCGTTAAGAATTCTGAGCTCTATGACCCCTCCGCTCCAAATTCAAGATTTGGGATTCACAAAGAAGAATTAACAGAATCCGTACTTGCCAAAGTCGATCTCTTGCATTTTCATAATTTATGTGAAAATTTAGCGGAAGATAGTGTACGCCTCATTAGTCATATTTCAGAAAAATTTGATTTTGCCATAAAAAATGTTTCCAGAATAAATATTGGGGGAGGTCACTACTACTCACACCCCGAATATGACATCGATTTACTCATAAAAACACTTAAAAATTTTAGAACAAAATACAACATAGACGTTACATTAGAGCCTGGAGGCGCACACCTATACGATGCAGGCTACCTTGTATCATCAGTAATAGATACAATAGAAAATAATTCACATATTGCAATAATCGATGCTAGTGCATCAACACACATGCCGGACGTTTTAGAGGTACCATACACACCAAAAATCTTAAACGCAGAGATACACACTAAAGAAAACACAATTAATAACAACAGCTTAATATACACGCTAGGTGGCAACACATGCATGACAGGTGACATTATAGGAACGTATCGTTTCGATGATAAATTGCATACCAATGATAAGATTATATTCACAGACATGATGCAGTACACCACAGTAAAAAACACAACCTTTAATGGTGTCCCCTTACCAAATATAGGAATACTTCACGAAAACGGCAAATATGAGTTGATAAAAAAATTCAACTATAAAGATTTTGAAGACAGACTCTAATTTCACTTAAACATTATATATAAAGTCACTAATTAAGAATAATTACCTAAAAATCACACGCTCGTAGGCAAATCAAATTTCTTCAACGCCTCATTTTGATTTTTACTCATATTAGAAACATCGAAACCTTCAATCATTTCATTGAAAATATTATGCCAATTAACCTCAGCATTAAGATGAATGAACACTGAACCTAAACCCAATGCCGCTCGATCCATAAAAACAAATTCGCGCGGTACTGAAATACCCCCACGCTCCTTACTAAGCTCACGCAACTTTTTATGAACCTTCTCCGCAGTATCACGACCATAAACAGCACCATCAGCATGACCGATCGTACGCACCCTATCTTCTAGAATTGGACCATAGAGAAACTCAGCCCAAATATTGAGGGTCTCAACCTGCTCTTTAGATAGCCCCTCAAACCCCCATGTCTCATAGGCATAAACGGCTAAGTCATTGTCTTTATTTTGCAATGCACGATACAAATCAATAACACCACCAACAAATCTCGCAGAAAATACGCGTATACAGCCAAAGTCCAATAGGTTAATAGACAAATCATCAGGGCGCACCGTATAGTTCCCTAAATGCGGGTCACCATGTATAACACCATAACCATATAACGGCACATACCACGCTCTAAACATGTTCAAAGCCAGCTGTGAGCGCACTTCTGGGGCAGCTTCTTTAAATGATAATATCTTATCCCCTTCAAGCCATGTAGTCGTCAAAAGCCTTGAAGTTGACAACTCTTTCACAACATGAGGAACATGTACGTGCTTTTCATCACGCAACATATACTCGTATAGATTGCATTGCTTCGCCTCTCTCTCATAATCCAGCTCTTCATAAAGCCGTTCAGAAAGCTCCGCATAAATATCCTTCGTTTTAATTGAAGGATCGTATTTCTCATATAAAGAGAAAATTGTTTTTAGCTGATTAAGGTCAGTATTGATAGCACTTGCCATATCAGGATATTGCAACTTACACGCCAAGACCGGCGAGTCTGGTGCACCATCCCCATAAGTTAAACTAGACGTATCATCACCATATTTCAAAAGGCTATTTTTGGCTAAAGCCTTGTGAACTTGTCCTAAACTTGCTGCAGCACAAGCCTCTTTATCAAAACGATTAAATAAAGATTCCCAATTTTGTCCAAGTTCAGTTTTCATGCGCCTGCGCACAAAAGACCAGCCCATTGGCGGCGCATTTGACTGAAGCTCCTGCATCGCACGAGCATATTCAGGTGGCAGGGCCTCCGGTATGGTTGAGAGTATTTGCCCCACCTTCATCAAGGGTCCTTTAAGGTTACCCAAAGCAATCATAAGTTGCTTAGCGTGTTCATCCCTATCTATATTAAGACCTAGAAACTTTTCACCGGCTAGCTTAGTTGCAAGCCCTGCCATAGTGCCAGAAACCTTCCCATAACGCGCAATTTTACTCGTCATACGGTTTTCTTTGAAGCCGTCTTGCGGCTGAATATCATCATCATTTTTCATGCTTATAAAATAGCTCTTTAAACTGGAAACTCCAGCAGAAAAAGCACATAATAAAAATATGAACAAAACCAATACTAAAGATATCAAAGAAGACATCATCAACACGGCCATGCCGAACATCGCTTTTGATGGACTCAATTGGGAAATGATCTGTAATTCTGCAGAGCAAGCTGGCTACAGCAAGAACACCGCAGAAAGTGTCTTCATTCATAAAATGAAGGACGTACTTCAAACGATCTCTGAAATAACCGACAAAAACATGCTAGAGGCGTTAGAGGCCATAAACCCTGATGATCTTCCTATTAGGCAGCGCATTAAAATAGCATTATTAGAGCGCTTTAAATATCTATCTCAACATCGAGACGCTCTTACTCAAAGCATGCAATATTGGATAATTCCCTCGAATAAGCCACGCGCAGCACGCATCGTGTGGCAAAGTGCCGACACTATCTGGAGCTGGGCTGGTGACACATCAAAAGATTATAATCACTATACAAAACGCATCCTTTTAAGCGGCATCATCACGGCAACAACTCTTTATTTACTCAATAATAAAGAATGCTCGGATGCCGATCTCGAAGACTTTATCGATAGAAGAATTGAGAATGTCATGACCATCAACAAATTCACATCACGTTTTAAAAAATAAAATGCATAAAATTAAATTATGGGGGCATAAATGAATTCAAAATATAAACGACTAATTACGGGCACAATTTGCGCTTTAATGCTCAGTACCTCACAAGCACAAGCAGGACTACTTGAACTTCTTTTTCCGGCACTCAAAAAAGATCCCCCAAACGTACATGAAACGCTTATTGCGCCATTCGCTGAGGATTATGAGGGCGATCAGGCCACAAACACACTCTCAGAAGAAGAAATTAAAAAGGCAACTCTGCCAGTTAATGCCAGCAACCTAGATAAACCGCACCGCCAGCTCCCACAAATCTCAGCAATAGTTTCAGACTTCGTTTCAGAATCTCTTCTCATTGATGCAAATCGCAAAGAACAAATGCTAGAAGCGATCACTAAAAACTTTAGCGCTAATGGCAAGCAGCAATATATGAGATTTTTGCAAGAAAATAACATGATAAAAACACTAGATAGCAAAGCTTATAATATCCGAAGCTTCGTCATAGAAGAACCGACGATGCTTAATAATGGTGTCGTAAGTGATCGTTATCGCTGGCTCTACGAAGCGCCCGTCCTGATTAGCTATATCAAAAGCGATATGAACGAATATGATAACAAAGCAGACCCGATAAACCTCAAAATGTTAATCCGTCTTCAAGTCGGTCGCTCAGAAAAAGCCCAGCATGATAGCGGTTTACTTATCGAGACATGGAGCGGCAAGGTCATTAAAGACTAGTTATTATCCACGCAAGCTAAAGAATAAAAAACTTCGTGCTTCACAATCTTGAGAAGCGCGCTACAATCGCTATATCCGAATCATTACTGAATTTTATTTTTTAAGGAGCACCTCTTTAATGTCAGAGAATATTGCCGAATTCCCTCAAACTGAAACAAATAGCAACGAAGAAGCACAAGAAACAAACAGCCAGCCTCAAGATGTCGGCGGTATTGGCGGCGCACGCCTCCTTAGCTTTATAGAGCGTATAGAGCGCTTAGAAGAAGAAAAAGCAGCCCTCATGGAAGACATCAAAGAAGTCTATGCAGAAGCAAAAGGCGTGGGCTTTGATGTAAAAACAATCCGTAAAGTCGTTTCTTTGCGCAAAATGGACGGTGAAAAGCGCCGTGAAACAGAAGAGCTGCTTGACCTCTACAAAGCAGCTGTAGGCATGCTCTAATTTAAAGAATACCCTTTAAAGCATAAAAAAGCCCGGTGAGAGCAATACGCCTTACCGGGCTTCTTCTATTTATTATCTAACTAATACCTAAACATCGACGCGCCCTTTTATAAGGTCTTTGACCACCCCTGGCTCAGCCAATGTCGATACATCCCCTAAGCTATCCACCTCATTCGCAGCGATTTTTCGCAAAATACGGCGCATAATCTTACCAGAACGCGTCTTAGGAAGCGCTGGTGCCCAATGAATAACATCTGGCGTAGCAATAGGTCCGATAATAGAACGAACACTTTGAATGATCTCTTTTTTGATATCATCACTTGGCTCAGTTCCAACCAGCAAAGTCACATAAGCATAAATACCCTGCCCCTTCACATCATGCGGATAACCAACAACAGCCGCCTCAGACACTAATGGATGCTCATCCATAGCCTCTTCAATCTCCGCTGTACCTAGACGGTGCCCAGAAACATTAATGACATCATCAACGCGGCCAGTAATACGGTAATCACCATCACGGTCACGGCGAGCACCATCTCCAGTGAAATACTTCCCTTTAAAGGTCGAGAAATATGTCTGAATAAAGCGCTCATGATCACCATAAACAGTTCGCATCTGTCCAGGCCATGAATCTTCAATCACAAGATTACCTTCAATAGCGCCGCGCTCATCACGCTCCGTATTGCTATCATCGAGGATCAAACCATCATTATCGACTAAAGCAGCTTTCACACCAAAGAACGGCTTTTGCGCTTTACCCGGCTTCAAACTATGACACGGAAGCGGTGTAATCATGTGACCACCCGTTTCAGTCTGCCACCATGTATCCACAATCGGACAACGCCCATCACCGACGACATCGTGATACCAAACCCAAGCCTCATGGTTAATAGGCTCCCCAACAGTTCCTAATATTCTTAGAGAACTCCGGTCGGTCTTTTTCACAAATTCATCACCTTTCGAGAGCAATGCACGAATAGCCGTTGGTGCTGTATAGAAAATATTTACCTGATGCTTATCAACAACTTGCCAAAAACGTGAGCAATCCGGATAACTCGGCACACCCTCGAAAACAAGCGAAATTGCACCATTAGCCAGCGGTCCATACACAATATAAGAATGACCTGTAATCCAGCCCACATCTGCTGTACACCAGTAAATTTCACCTGGTTTATAGTCAAATACATATTCATGCGTCAGACTTGCATAAACCAAATAACCACCTGTCGTGTGCAGCACACCTTTAGGCTTACCGGTCGAGCCTGATGTATAGAGAATAAATAGTGGATCTTCCGCATTCATCTTTTCTGGTTCACACACATCATCTTGTTCTTCAACAATCTCATGCCACCAAACATCACGGCTATCATTCCATGCGATGTCGCCGCCCGTACGTTTAAGCACTAAAACCGTGCTCACATCAGGGCAGCCTTCACCACCTTCAATCGCTTTATCTGTATTGGCTTTAAGAGGAATAGTCTTACCTGCGCGGTAACCTTCATCCGCAGTTAAAACAATATTCGACTTACAATCTAGAATACGCCCTCTCAGAGCCTCTGGCGAAAACCCGCCAAAAACAACAGAGTGCACAGCGCCAATGCGGCTACATGCCAGCATAGCATAGGTCGCTTCCACCACCATTGGCATATAGATCGTCACGCGATCACCCTTCTTAACGCCGCGTGCTTTTAGAGCATTAGCCAGCTTACAAACTTGCTTATGCAATTCTCCATAGGTGACATGAAAACTTTCTTCATCAGGATTATCCGCTTCAAAAATCAAAGCCGTGTCATTGGCTTTATGCGGCAAATGCCTATCAATACAGTTATAACTTACATTGAGGAGACCATCCTCATACCACTTGATCGATACATCACCCTCGAATGACGTATTCTTAATAATTGTTGGCTCTTTATACCAGTCGATCCTTTTGGCCTGCTCACGCCAGAAACCATCAGGATCATTGATTGATTGTGCGTACATCTCTTCATATTGCTCGACAGAAATGCTTGCATTCTCAACAATTTCAGTAGGGGGTTTTATCTGTTCCATACTAATAATTTTAGTACGCACCCCACCCCCATTCAAGAAATCAACACTGTGCGCCGCACAAAGAATCCACCCTAAATTGAAGCACAACTCAGGCTCAGCAAACACTCCACGAAATTCATTAAAATTTAAAAAGATACCAAAAGATGCAAAATATACACTTGACAATCACCCCCTAAAAAAGCCATAAAACGCACCTACCCTATATACGTGGCGGTGTAGCTCAGGGGTTAGAGCAGAGGAATCATAATCCTTGTGTCGGGAGTTCAAATCTCTCCACCGCTACCAATTTCCTTCGGATAAAAATCACTTACAAAAATGAGAATGTAAAACGCCCATAACTTCGCGGGCTGCTGGGTGTGTGATGGAATAATAAAGCGTACGGTGATCACGTCTAAAGCTTACAATCCCTTCGGATTTAAGCTTAGAAAGATGCTGAGACATTGAGGTTTGAGCAATGCCTGTTTCGGCAATAAGCTCGCTTACATGCTTCTCCCCTTCAGCTAGCAAACACAGAATCATCAATCTATGACGATTGGCCAACCCTTTTAAAAACCCTGAAACCATTTCAGCCTTTTCAGCCATATCATCCATCAATCTAAAACCCTTTAATATGATCCTACGTTCTTTTAGGCATTCCTAATATACAAAACATTATAAGCAATAAAGCCTTGAAAAAGCAAAGAGATAAAAATCATTCTAATAATTTAAACCACACCTATATTTTTTTCTTTTCTTTTTTTTCAAATAAGCGTAATGATACGGATAACGCACGTGTCTCTGGCCCCTGAAGCGTCATGTATTAGACAACATGGCAAACAAACCTTCAGCATGGTTATGCAACGGCGTGAACGTTTTTGGACCGGGGCGGTTTTTTTATAAAAGTTGCGCACTAAGTAACTAGGGTAAAAGAACTCAAACCACCGAGATTTGAAAGGGTTTGCGTTATGAAACGTAATGTTGCAGCACTATGGGGCCATGATCCCCAATGCAGTGTATTTTGCGCTTCTTCAATACCGCAAAGATTTATGTGGTAAAGAAGCTGGCCTGTATGAGCAATAAAACTCTACAGGCAAAGATGATTTGTAGCTTACGCACAGGTCGTCTTTAAAAGCTTTTTTCCATTATATTTTTTTGAGAATTGAAGGGGTGTTTTAAATATGAGCACTATTCGTCCATTTACTGAGCGCATAAAGCGCCACTATGGCAGCAACGACTATATTGAAAATGAAAATCAAAACTGGGTATCGATTATCCAGCAGCTCAAGCCTGCCAAACCGTTATATATTTTATTCCCGCAGCTTATAACCCAAAATGCACGCGCTTTTGCACAAGCATTTCCAGGCAAAGCGCTCTATGCCGTCAAGACAAACCCCGATCCAAACGCGATCAAAGCGATCATGGCTGGCGGCATAAAAAACTTCGACGTTGCATCACTAGAAGAAATACGCCTCGTGCATTCTATGTGCCCGCAAGCAGAAATGCACTTCATGCACCCCATTAAAACGCCTGAAGATATTCGCAGCGCGTATTTTGATTATGGCATCAGACATTTCGTACTTGATCATGAAGATGAGCTATATAAAATCATGCGCGAAACAGACCTCGCCCAAGATTTACACCTCACTGTACGTATTGCATGCCCTAAGAATGATTCAGCGCTCATTGATTTCTCATCAAAATTCGGTGCTAATCGTGAGGATGCTATCATGCTTCTTCAACATTGCCGTTCTGTCTCAAAGACACTCGGCATAAGCTTCCATGTCGGAACACAGACCGAGCAGTCTGCCCGCTACGCAATGGCTATACACTATAGTGCCGCAATCATCCGTGAGAGCGGAATCAATGTAGACAGCATCAATATTGGTGGCGGCTACCCGGTCGCTTACCAAGGGGATAAGAACATTCCAACGCATAAAGACTGCATTGATTCAGCCCTTCAAGCCCTAAAAGAAGAACAGCTTGAAGACCTCAATCTACTAGCAGAACCAGGGCGCGCGCTCGTTGCTAATGGCGCAAAACTTGTCACACGTGTAGAGCTGCGCAAAGATGATATGCTCTATATCAATGACGGCGTATATGGCGGCTTGTTCGATGCTGCCAAATGGGTAGACACACTTTTCCCTACAACAGCAATCTCCTGTGACAGACCGTTTGATGGCGACACAACCCCATACAGACTAAGCGGTCCAACATGCGATTCACTAGATATGATGAACGGCCCCTTCACGCTTCCATCTGACATAGATATGGGAGACTGGATTGTCTTTGACAATGTAGGCGCTTACAGCCAAGCCATAAGAGGTAACTTTAACGGCTTCGGACATGCTGATGTGATCTGCATTTAACAATAAAAATCCAGTAGAAAAATAAAAAATATCAAAATAAGCCTGTATAAATTACCAGCACAGGCTTATTTCAGTTTAGTTTTAAAAAACAAAGCCTTATACTTAACCCACAAAAAAGTTAGCACAATTTTATACGCTATCAGTGACATATGTTACTTTAGTAAGTTATAAAATAACGATATTTGCTAACACTTTGTAAACACTTTTAACCCATACTGGAAAATGGGTTAATTTAGCGCACGAGCGCTGACAAGAAGAATACAAAGATAGAGCTGTGGGGGAAACACATGATCTTTAGCACAAGAAGAGAAACTTCTAAATCACTGCGTAGTAAAGACAAGCATCCTAGAAACAATAAAAAAGACACAGCAAGACGCGGTGAGCGCGGTAATGTGTTCTTCACTTTATTTGGCGCAGTAGCCGTTGTAGGCGTTCTGGGCGCCGGTATTATGGCGACAATGCGCGGCCCCCTCTCAACAATGGTTGATGTTAACCGCATTGAACAAGCTAAATCAGAAATGCGCGTCGGTCTTGGCATCCTCCTCCAAGATGCAGCAGATATTGGTGATGGTGACGCCCTTACAGAACCCGCTGAGCCGCAAACATGTACATCTCTATCAGGAAATGGCGGCTGCGTGCCTTTTGATAGCGGCGCACCGAAAAATGACCCTTGGGGTAATCCGTATAAATATTGTGGCTGGAATAACGGCTCAGACACATCATCATCAGGAAACATTCTTGAAGGTGGTGCAACCGCGACAAACATAGCTGTCGCTATGCTTTCATCTGGTCCAGATGGTAGCTTTGATAATGATTGTGAAGCGAGCACACACGGCACAGACCCGTACGTCCCTTCACAATCTGATGCAGACGGCGATGATCTCATCGTTTCAATGACATACAGTGAAGCTGTATCTGGCTCTGGCGGTCTCTGGACAGCTGCAACAACAAATGACACATCTGCTGATGTTGCCACTATCGATAGAGATATTGACTTAACAGGTAACACATCAACAGGTTTCTCTGCTCAACTACGCCTTGGCGCATCATCGATGCTTCTTCCAACAGATAGTGAAGTAACCACATGTAGTTCAGCGAACGATCTTATCTTACGAATTGATGAAAGTGGTGTTGACCCTGTCATTCAACTTTGTGACGGCGATAATAACACGTGGCTAGATGCAGGTGGCGGTCTATGGACAGCAAATGGCAGCGATATATATTATAACACAGGTAATGTAGGTATTAATGTCCTTGCCCCAGATGATGCTCTTGATGTTGATGGGACTGCACAAATCACAGGTAACACTGTAATTGGTGGCACACTAGGCGTCACAGGTGCGACAACGCTAAGTTCTACACTAGGCGTTACAGGCGCAACGACACTCCTAAGCACTCTGGATGCTCAAGGCGACATATCTGACTCTGCAGGCGATTTAACAATTGATGACAATCTGGTTGTGACAGGAACTTCTGATCTACAGGGCAGTGTGTCAGATTCAGGCGGTGTTCTAACTTTTGCCGACGATATAGCAGTTACAGGCACCTCAGATCTACAAGGCACGGTTGCCAACTCAACCGGTGATGTGACAATTGGAGATAATATTGTTGTAACAGGTACATCAGATCTTCAAGGTGATATTTCCGACTCTGTTGGTGATTTAACAATTGATGACAACCTGGTTGTAACTGGAACTTCTGATCTACAAGGAAATGTCTCTAATTCTAGCGGTGACTTAATCCTAGATGATGATGTACAAATCACTGGCACACTTGATGTAACAAGCACAGCCGATTTCAATGGCGATGTCTTGGTTCAAAGCGATGACAGCATCATCCCGCCAACAGACTGTACCGATGCTGATGAAAAGCTATATTGGGATACTAACGGCTGGAACTGTCATGATATCGGTGATGGAGGTACTGGCGATGGCCTCGATATCACATCAAACGAATTGGCGGATTTAAGTGACGTTAATGATTCACTAAGCCCTTCTCAGGATGATTGTTTTGTTTATGACAGCGGGAGCTGGACAACAAAAGCATGTAACGAGCTAGGCCTATGGGAAGAAGACACAAATGTCATTCGCATTCAAAATACTGGCTATTACTCAGCTGTAGACTTTGTATTCGGCTCAGCAACACTTGCGGATGCAGGTGATGCAACACATGATACACGTTTCTTCTTTGACAAATCTCAAGCCGCGTTCGCCGCAGGCACAGTAACTAGCACTGAATGGGACGCACCAGGCTATGCAAGCGTCGCACTTGGTCAAGATGTCTCCGTAACAGCAGATAACTCATTCGCTTTTGGTCTTGGTGACGCCACAGGTGTATCTCCTGTCGTTTCAGGAACAAACAGCTTTGGTGTATTCATGGGTGATCAATCCGCTGTTGATCTCACAGCAACGAACACTTTTGGCGTAATCGGTGGTCAAATCCTTATTGATGATGACGGCACAACAGGCTCTCAAGGCTGTCTGCGCTATAATAATACTGATTCAGTCCTGGAATATTCAGATGATTGTTCAACTTGGGTTTCATTTACAAATGATATCTCTGGTCTTTGGACAGATCTAGGAGACGGTCGCATTTATTATGGTACTGACCCGACAACAGAATTTGTTGGTATCGGCACAAATGACCCACAAGCAACACTTGATGTAAATGGCGGCATTCGCCTCGGCACAACATCAGGCTCATCCCCTAATTTCATGGCCGTAAACGACCTTTCTGACGTTACTGTATCCTCAGTTGCTGATGGTGAATGTCTTGTTTATAGCGCTGCAGACACTGAATGGCAAAATATCGACTGTTCAACAGCAGCAAGTGATGCCGGCAAATGGGATGATGGTGTTGATGCAAACGATATTGCATACACATCAGGCTTTGTTGGTATTGGAACAACAGATCCGGACATTAGCCTCGCAATTGTTGGCACAGACGCTATTTTGATACCAGTCGGTACAGCAGCACAACAGCCAAGCACGCCTTCTGAAGGTATGATCCGCTATAACAGCGATACAGATGTCTTCGAAGGTTATGTCGATGATGGCACTCCTGCTTGGGAAGCGATTAACACAGGCGTTGGCGGCAAATGGGCCGATGGCGATGACTTAAATGATATTGCATACACATTAGGCTATGTAGGTATCGGCACAACAGACCCGGATGTAAGTCTGGTGATCGTAGGTACAGACGCAGTCCTTCTGCCAGTCGGTACAGCAGCACAGCAGCCAAGCACACCCTCAGAAGGTATGATCCGTTATAATAGCGATACAGATGTCTTCGAAGGTTATGTCGATGACGGCACCCCTGCTTGGGAAGCAATTAACACAGGCGTTGGCGGCAAATGGGTAGATGGCTCAGATGTCGGCGAAATTTATTATGACACAGATAATGTCGGTATCGGCACTACAGATCCAGAAGTCGCTCTTCACGTTGATGGTACATTAATGATTGCCAATGGTGGTGAGCTATGTACAGGAACATATGCTGGTGCCATCCGTTATTATGCTGGTGGTCTTGATTATTGTGACGGAACATCATGGAAAAGCGTAAGCGTTTCAGGAAGCTCTGTTGACCTACAGATTACACCAACAACCGACTCTACAATGAATATCGACGGTAGCGGCTGTGGAACACCACCATGTTACGGTACAACAGTCACATTCACAGTGACAAATAACGGCGCAGTAACAACAGACCCTCTTAGCTATACGCTTGAAGGAGATAGCGTGAACTTCGATGTTGTTGGTGATACATGTACAGGTGTAACACTGGCCAGCGCGGCAACTTGTGAATTTGATATCCGTCCAGTATCCAGCGTAAATGATACATATGCGGCAACTCTGACAGTCCCGCATCACGCAACGCCAATTGCGACTTTAAGTGGTACAGCAACAAACATCTCATGTACTCCAGGCTCAGCAGCCTCTGGCGGTATTGTGGTGCAGTGTGATTATGCCGGCACAGGCAAACACCTTGTTATCAACCCTAAGGGCTGTGCTTCAACATCTGAACCAAGCTGCAGTGGCTCCGATACACTTCAAAAGTATTGGGCTTCTGGCTCTTCATTTGAAAATATACATATAAACGCTGAAGATGGCGGCGATGGTGATCAAAACCACGCCAATATTATAGCCTACTCTGCAAATAGCTCTAGCTATCCAGCAGCACAATATTGTCAAGATTTCGTTCTTAATGGTGAGACAGATTGGTTCTTACCAGCTGTCAACGAGCTCGTAACAGCTGTAAGCAATGTTCCTACAGAGCTCGATGCGGTCGAATATTGGACATCACATAATAACTTTAACTACAGAGCCTATACCGTAGATGGTGCTTCAGCTGCTGTCGATGCCTACAACAACAAAAATACACTTAAACATGTTCGTTGTATGCGCATTGTTGATGAAGATATCCCAACGCCTGTCGCTGATGGCACTCCTGAAAGCTTTAGCTTTTCATCAGCCATCGCTGCAAGTGCGGGCGTAGCAACAGCTTCACCAACAAGTGTTACAATCACCGGAATAACCAATGGAACAAGTATTTCTATTGGCGGTGATACAGGCGCTGAATATCGTATAAATAGTGGTTCATGGACAAGTGCCGCAGGCACCGTTAAATGGAACGATATCATTGAAGTACGCGTTGATAGCGCCGCAGAATTAGCAAAAGCAAAAGCAACGCTTACGGTTGGAGCAGTCTCTGCAGACTTCAATGTTATTACAGAATGTGCAAGCTGTACCGCAGATAAGCGTGTATTTGTAACCTCATCGACATATTCCGGTAATCTTGGTGGTTTATCTGGCGCAGATGCAAAATGTCAGGCTTCTGCAGATGCTGCAGGGCTTGGCGGAACATGGATGAGTATTTTGGGCGGTACAGGTGAAAGCGCTTGGGCTATCAACCGCATCGATTATAATTGGGACAGGCTTGTCAATATGAATGGGGATGTTATCGCCACCAGCATGTCTGATCTGTGGGATGGATCGATTGCAAACCCAATCAATATTGATGAAAATGGCACAACCCTCTCAGGCGCTGGCGTATGGGCAGGTAGTGACCAATATGGCTCACAGAATGAATCAGGAACCTCTAGAACCTGTGATGGTTGGACAACCACCGGCAATAACTCTCACTATGGTTATATTGGTGACACAGGATCAAGCTGGATTAATAAAGGCATAGGTGGTACTGGAGCATGTAATTCAGGTAACGCAAAAGCCCTTTACTGTCTAGAAGTCACAGCTGGCAGCGTAACACTGACATCATCACCATCATCTGCTACAGCGATGGATGTAACAGGTCCTGGTTCACCTGCTACAGGTGCGGAGCAAGTCTTCACAATTACGAACACAGGCTCTTCAGGTTCAGGAACGCTTACATATACCTTAAGTAACGGTACAAACTTTGCCGTAACGACAGATACATGTAGCGGCAATACTCTCGCTGCAAGTGCAACATGTAGCATGGGTATCACCCCACAAGCATCCGCAAACGGTACCTATATAGGGACACTGACTGTTGAGGATGGCTCAAATGGTCTATCCGTAGCAATTGGCATGGATGGTACAGCTACAGGCTTTGCAGGAGATGCTGGAGCAGATGAGCTTAATGATCTGTATGATGCTACAACCGATTACACAACCTACTATAACTTTGCTCTTGGCGAAGATGCGGGTGATGCTATCACGACTGGCACAAATAACTCATTCATTGGCTTTAATGCGGGTACAGCCCTTCAAACAGGTGATAATAACACCAGCCTTGGTTATATGACCTTGCTGAACGCTGACGGCATGTCAAACAGTACAGCGATTGGTTCCGCCGCACTTGCAAATGCGACATCGGGCTCCAATAATACCGCTGTAGGTTACAATGCTTTAAATACCAACGTAAGTGGCTCTAACAATACTGCGTTAGGTGCCGCCGCGCTACGTGATGTGACTGCAAGCAATAATGTGGCTATTGGCTTTGGGGCCTTATCCTCAGCTGGAGCAGCAGGTCAAAATATCGCCATTGGTGTAAGTGCAGGAGATAACCTTATCAACGGATCTGGCAACATTATAATAGGTTATGACATCGACGCCCCGGCGATATCATCCAGTAACTACCTCAATATTGGAGATGTTATTGAGGGTGATCTTTCAAGCGGCTTTATCGGAATTAATAACCCAGCAGCTAATGTCGCACTCGATGTTGTTGGTAGCATTGAATATACAGGTACTTTAGCTTCTGTTTCTGATAAGCGCTTAAAGGATAATATCGCAGAGCTTGAAGCAGGCACAATGCTTGAGCGCCTCTCACAACTTAAAGGCTATAGCTACACCTTCAAAGATGATGAGACTAAACATGTCCATCTTGGTGTGATGGCGCAAGAGCTGGAAACACTCTTCCCAGAGCTTGTCAACACCGCTGATGATGAGATGCACACCAAAACGGTGAACTATATTGGCCTTATCGCACCTCTTCTTGAAGCGACAAAAGAGCTCAAGGCAGAAAATGATGCCCTTAAGTCTGAGCTTGAGCAGGTTAAAACAGCGCAATCTCAAACCAACGATGTCGTTGCCAAGCTTGATGCGCAAGTTGATCTCTTGAGTAAAATCGCAAGTACTGAGCACACAAACAAAGCCTCTATGCAGTCACTATTACTGCTACTTATGGGGCTGTTTGGTGGCGCAGCGCTTAGCTTTATGTTCCTAAAACGCCGCAACGCGTAAAAGATAAGGAGCTATAAGAGATATGAGACCACTAAGCTCATCACTGCACAAGATAGCAAAACGCACTACGCATATGGCCCTCATTATGAGCGCCTTATGCATTGGTAGCGGCTCTATATCTCCTCACAAAGCTCTCGCGCAAGATATAACGTCAGATCTCGCCGCGCATTGGGCATTGGATGAAACGAGCGGGGCAACCATAAAAGACACCAGTGGTAACAACAACAATGGAACATGGGATGATAATGACGACAATGATGTCACTGGCGAAACCACCACAGGAGTATATAGTAATGCCTTAGACTTTAATGGGGCTGGTGATCATATAGATGCAGTTGAAATAACAGCAAACAAACAAACTATATCAGCTTGGGTTTACCCGCACACGACCAACACGAACTCAATTTTTTCCAAAGGAGTTGATGTTGACAACGGACACATATCTCTAATCTTGCACTCTGGTAATCGTTTATACGCACGAGCCACACGCTCCAACGGTTCCATTTTCAACTGCTACGGCACAACGACAGTGCCCACTAATACATGGAGCATGGTCACTGCGACATTTGATACTACCACATCCACTATAAAAACATATATTAATGGCACTCATGTTACGACATGTACATCCAGCCTCTTCACGACAAACACTAAAATCTGGTATTTGGGCTACCATCCGCAAGGATCATATACATACTATTTCAATGGCTTAATAGACGATGTACTTATTTACAACAGAATTTTGAGTGACGACGATATTGCAGCTTTATATCTTGGATCGCCTACTCAATATCAATGCTCTGCACCAGGTGGAATAGAAGGTGAACTGCGCTATAATGGTGATAGTCGGGTTTTACAATATTGTGACGGCACCACTTGGCAAGCCACAGGTATAGAGACAGAAGATGTAACTGAAAACCTTATCAGCCGTTGGAGACTGAATGAAACCAGCGGCACAACAGCAACTGATAGTGTGAGCGGGCATAATGGCACATTAAGCGGCTCAATGGATGCCGCAAGCGATACTGAGGCCGGTGTAGACAGCACTGCGCTTAGTTTTAATGGTAGCAATGATTATATCTTACTGCCCACCACAACCGATTTTAATATCCCTTCTGGTGGAGGTTTTACAGCTTCAGCATGGGTAAAAACAACAGACTCCTATGGTCCAATAATAGCCCTACGCAGCACTCTATCAAGCGACGCTATCGCAGGCTTATATATAGGCTATAATGGCGTTAACAACAATGCAGGCCATGTATCTCCACTCATGAGATATAATAGTAATAGCGGTCGTAAAGAGTTTGGAGCTACAGCCGCTATAAATGATGGCAATTGGCACCATGTCGCAATGGTCATTGATCAGGATAATGATCTTTTTATCACTTATATAGATGGAACTCCTTATAATATCGCGCAGACAATTAACGGGGCGTTGGATTTTCAAGATCACATTAGCATAGGAGCTGAGCTTGAATGGATTACAGCAAACGACAGTGGTGCTAATACTGATAAAAGATTTTTAGAAGGCACTATTGATGATGTACGGATATACCAACGCGCCTTAACAGCTTCAGAAATATCAACGCTATACAGCATTGCCCCAGGCTGCTCGGAGATAACAACTGATAACCTCGTCGCACAATGGAAACTTGATGAAACGACAGGCACAACAGCAACAGACTCTGTCGGCTCTAATGATGGTACATATAATGGCTTTGATGCGACGAGCACAGTCGCTGGTATTGACGGAACTGCACAAAATTTTGATGGAACCGATGATTACATTGAAATACCAGATAGCGCCGACTTTACATTTACTGGCGACTTCGCCCTCAGCGCATGGATAAAGCACTCAGGCGCTGCTGAAGCGAATGTAGATGACGGGTGGCGTATTATTTCTCAACAAGAATCAGGCAATCACTTTGTATTTCGAATAAATGACAGCTCTGGTGGTACAAATGGTACAGTCCATTTTAGTATATATAACGGATCGCATAACTACGTCAATTCAACAACTAATGTAAAAGATGGTCAATGGCATCACCTCGTTGCTGTCAGAGAAGGCTCTGATATCCATATTTATGTTGATGGCGTTCTGGATAATACAGCCAATAGCGTATTCACAAGCACTATTGATATTACAGCTAATAATGTTCTTATAGGAAATAAACGGGCTGCCAGCAGCAATAGAGAAAACTTCTCTGGTGCCATAGACGATGTTCGTGTTTATCACAAAGCACTAACGGGTGATGAAATCAGTGATATGTATAACATTATGAGCGGTAACTGCGTTGCAGGCTCAAGAGCATGTACATCACCTCTGGGGGTTGAAGGCTCCATGATTTTCAACACAGACGATAATGTCATGCAATATTGCAATGGTGCTGACTGGATTGCGATTGGCTCTGCTAATGATGGTGGCGTAGCCTGTACAAACCCCGCAGGCCTGCCAGGCGAAATGCTTTATGAGCAAAATTACAGAACACCTATCTATTGTGAAGGTGATGAATGGATAGCCTTTGGAAAAGATCAAAATACTCTACCGCTTGATGGGCTTGTTGCTTGGTACAACATGAATGAAACAAGTGGTACAAACATTGCAGACACCTCAGGTAATGCTAATGATGCTAGCCTTGTTGATCCCGTATCTGGTGTTATTGACATTGAGAGCACAACAGGCGTGAGTAAATACGCCATGACCTTTGCCAGTGGCGTAAATGATTACATCCAAATGCCAAACTCTGCTGATTTCAATATCCCGTCAAATGGAGGGCTTTCGATCTCTGCTTGGGTAAAAACAACAGATTCTTTTGGCCCCATTGTAGCACTTCGAAGCAACCTATCCAGCGACGCTATTGCCGGTCTATATGTAGGCTATAACGGTGTATACAGTACTGCTGGTCATATAGTCCCACTTATGCGCTATAATGGAAATAGTGGACGCAAAGAATTTAGCACAACTGCGGCTGTAAATGATGGCAATTGGCACCATGTCGCAATGGTTGTAGATCAGGCAAACAATCTCTTTATTACATATATTGATGGCGTAGCTTATAATATTACGCAAAATACAAATGGAGCCTTTAACTTCCAAGATCTTCTCGCTATAGGGGCAGAGCTTGAATGGATCACAGCAAATGACAGTGGCGCAAATAATGATAGACGCTTCCTTGATGGCGCTATTGATAACGTAATGATCTATAACCGCGTTCTCACAAGTGCTGAAATCACGACAATCTATAACGCACATGCCCCTTAAAGGCTTGTATAGTTAAAGCAGAATTTAAATTCGCTTGCCAATACGCCCGCCTATTTGATAACTAAAGTTAAGGCTTAGCAAAAGCTTTCAAGCGCCCGTAGCTCAGTGGATAGAGCACTGGTTTCCGGAGCCAGGTGTCGCAGGTTCGATTCCTGCCGGGCGCGCCACTCACCAAATCCCTTCCCAAACAAAAACCTAAGCGCATACACACAATTCCTTAAAGCCAAAACGTCATATCTATGCTATGCTTAGCTTTAATCTGATTATTCAGACACCCCTCGCCTATATATTTAAACACAGGATTCAACAACGTGCTGGACAGCATTACCACACTCATACATTCATCCAGCTTTTATGAATTCGCAGTTCTGCTCACACTCGCTTGTATTGGCGGGCTTATCTCTACGCTTATACGTCAGCCATTAATCATTGCCTTTATCGTTATCGGCGTGATTGCTGGCCCTTCGGCACTCAATATCACCACTTCTAGCGAAGAAATAACCCTTCTCGCCAAGCTCGGTATTGCAATTCTGCTTTTCATTGTTGGGCTAAAGCTTGACTTAAAACTTGTCAAAAATCTTGGCGTAACCGCCGCTATCATCGCCATTGGTCAAATGAGCTTAACAATAATTGGCGCACTAGGCGTTTCTATGGCGCTGGGCTTTGATCCTAAAAGCAGCCTCTTAATTGGTATAGCCCTTTCATTTTCAAGCACCATTATCATTGTTAAAATCCTCTCTGATAAAAGAGAGATTGATTCAATGCATGGCCGCATTGCCTTGGGTGTTTTAATTATCCAAGATCTCGCCGTTGTGATTTCAATGATTATTCTCGCCACAATGAGCAACCCAGCCTCTAATGCACAATCAGAAGCCAGCCTCATAAACGCACTGATCGAGGTCATCCTCTATAGTATCGGGCTTCTCATCATCATCGGGCTCTTCATGCGATTTGCAGCCCTACACACCATAACTTACGTCGCCCGCCACAAAGAGCTACTCCTTGTCTTCTCAATCGCTTGGGCGATCCTACTCGCCGCTGTATGCGACATGATGGGTCTAAGTAAAGAGCTTGGCGGCCTTCTTGCAGGTATTTCCCTAGCCTCAACACCATTCAGAGAAGCTATTATCTCACGCCTAGCCTCTTTGCGAGACTTCCTCCTCTTGTTCTTTTTTATTGCCCTAGGGCTACAGCTTGATCTCGAAGCCATAGAAGGCATGCTCATGCCTGCCATAGTGCTATCTATATTCGTACTCTTATTCAAACCTATAAGCATTATGATTTTCTCTGCACTCTTGGGCTACAGAAAAAGAACAGGCTTCCTAGCAGGCTTAGCGCTTGGTCAGATCAGTGAATTTTCCCTGATCTTTATCACCATGACATATAGCCTCGGCTTTATTGAACAGCAAACATTCGGCCTCGTCACAATGGTTGCCCTCATAAGCATTACGATCTCAACCTATATGCTTTCACAATCCCAATGGATTTACAGTATCTTCGAGCCCGTACTAGGTATATTCGAACGTAAAATAAAACACCGTGAAGAAGAATATGACAGTACCAACACAAGACGCAGCTATGACGTTATTATCTTCGGACTAGGCAGATACGGCCAAGCTATGGCAGAAGGCTTTGAGAAGGCTGGAAAATCGGTTTTAGCGGTAGATTTTAATCCGGAGGAGATCAAAAACTGGAAGAAAAAAGGTGGTAAAGCTGTCTTTGGCGATGCTAGCGACCCAGAATTCTTCCATAATCTCCCACTCAAAAAAGCCAGCTGGGTTATCTCGGCCCTACCAAGACATGGTCTAGATTTTCTTCATGAAGATCCACGTCTAGTGATCTTGCACGCTTTAAAAGATAATCAATATGAAGGCCGTATTGCTATCGCCTGCCACCATAAAGAAAGCGCTGAATATTTTGCAAAGCGCGGCATAGACTTGATCTTCCTGCCGTATCATGACGCAGCAGAACGTGCCGTTAACCTAACACTCGAATGTAGTTAAGAGTTAAATTCTATGCGGCTTTATCACTCACTTCAGAAGAGGTGAGCTGTAAGAAAACATCCTCCAAATCGCTCTTATCCGTAGTGATATCAAGAAGCTCAAACCCAGCATCATGAATAGCCGAAATCATTTGCTCAACCGGCGTTTCCTCAGGCGTATAGCGGAATAACAAACTACGCTGCCCAACTTTACGTACATCAAAAGCACTCAAGGACTCTGGCACAGCGTCCAAATGATCAACATTCAAACGGAAACGAATTTCTTTATTATTCACGCGCGATAACAAGCTCTCAGTATCTTCACATGTCACAACTGCGCCCTTATTAATAATCGCAATCTTATCACAGAGCTCTTCCGCCTCTTCGAGATAATGGGTCGTCAACAAGATCGTAACTCCCTGCTCATTCAACGCACGTACATTATCCCATAAATGACGTCTTAGTTCGATATCAACGCCGGCTGTAGGCTCATCTAAAACAAGAATAGGCGGATTATGCACCATAGCTTTTGCCATCAATAAACGACGCTTCATCCCGCCTGACAGTGAACGCGCATAGGAATTAGCCTTATCTTCAAGCCCCATCATCTTTAGGATTTCCATCGTACGACGCTCATTCTTTGGCACACCGTAAAGTCCCGCCATAAGCTCCATCGCTTGAGCCGGAGAAAAGAACGCGTCATAATTAAGCTCCTGTGGGACAATTCCAATAGAAGCTTTAGCCTGCCTAACATGCGTATCTATATCATAATCCCAGATTTTAACACTGCCTGAGCTTTTCATGACCAACCCGGCCATAATGTTAATAATCGTAGATTTACCCGCTCCATTAGGCCCTAAAAGCCCAAAAATAGAGCCTTTTTTTATTTCTAAATCCACGCCATGCAGTGCCACCTTCTCAGGTGAACGCCCAGAGGCTTTATAAACTTTTTTAAGATCTTTTATTTCAATAGCTAAATCAGACATAGAGCTAGATGTAGCGCATCTAAATCCGAAGTCAAAGAGCAAAATTTGACTTATTTCCTAAAACTAAATATGGTCAAGAAATATGCAAATAAGACACTACGGAAAAAGAATATGACAGCTGAAAGAAATCGCAATAGACGGCGCGCTATGCAAAATAAAAAATTAACAACAAAAATCAAATACCGCAAGGCTGCATTTTTTGAAGCAGAGCGCACACAACAGCACAACAACGCTAACGTCCAAAACGCAG
The DNA here is from genome assembly GCA_002687495.1 of Micavibrio sp. Taxonomy (GTDB): domain Bacteria; phylum Pseudomonadota; class Alphaproteobacteria; order Micavibrionales; family Micavibrionaceae; genus TMED27. The sequence continues at coordinate 24,587 of NZAJ01000025.1, forward strand.
AATCGCCTACACTTGAGCAAAAATAAAAATATTGTTTTAAGCGCGTTTTAAGGCCTGTAGCCAAGACATTGCGTCTTGATCATCTTTCAGATAAGCCGCCCAAAACTTCTCAACGGCTTCTAAAATCTCCGCCTCATGCTGCTCGCGTAGCGGATTTTCACCCAGTTTACCGCGCGTGCCATTATAAATCATATGGTCACCGCCCTGCAAAACCTGCACATATTGCTCAAGATTGTGTGCATATTCGCTTACAATCAATCGCTGCTCATAGCCATGAGATTCAAGCGGTGAGTCATCCTCTGTACCTGTCATATGCAGTAAAGGAATATCGACCGGCACATATATATCCTCTGGCGGAGCATCTGTTAAGTGCGCAATCGGCACAGGACTATATAAGATACCAGCTTTAAAACGCGGATCATTAAAACTATGCAACGTGCCATGCTCATCAGGGAATTTCATTCCGGCTATAGCCTGTGTCGTCATCGCTCCAAAAGAGTGCCCAGACATACCCAAACGTTCAAAATCCATCACCAAACCGACTTCAGGGTTTGCATTAGACCACTCATCATCCATCATTTGATCAAGCACAAATGGTACATCTAAAAATCGATTTATCGTCGTATGACGAGAGATTTTAACCTGTCTCAATATATCCCATGGATGCCCAGACTTACCTTCCCACAAGCTACTATCTGTGCCATAATGTGTAATATGCACAAGCACATAGCCAAGACCAGCCAATTTCCTAGATATAAAGCTAGCCCCATCTTTATTGCCACCAAACCCATGACTCCAAAAGATAACGGGCACCTTATCTAAGCCATGATCGACTGGATAGTATATTTTATAAGGAACTTTACGCTCTGAGCCATCGTCATTATGCCGGCTTGGATCAGTAAACTCACCACGCTTCATTAAGACTTTATAGACGGTTTCGCTCATAGCAGTTATTTTTTACGGAATTTATCGAGAGAGATCACTTCACCGCTGATGCCTTTAGACGAACTTCCGCCACCATTGCCGCCATCATCTGGGCCATCATCATCGCTGCCGTCACTTCCATCAAGCTCATCCAATAGAGCAAGATCAGCATCCTCCATCGCATCACCTAGCGGCTGGAACTGCAACGCAAAATTCACAGAAGGATCTGCAAAAATGCTAATTGAAGCTAAAGGAATCTCAAGCATCTCAGGTACATTATTGAATGACAAACGCACTTTTAAAAGCTCATCATCAACACTTAAGTCTGAGAACTGATATTGAAGAACAATCGTCATCTCACCCGGATAGCGCTCACGCAAGTAATCTGGAATTTTCACCCCAGGATAGTCCGTTAAGAATGTAATATAGAAATGGTGTTCACCCGGCATAGCACCTTGGTCACCGTGATACTCTATAACTTCTTCAATAGATGATTTCACAACACCGCGAAGCGCTGTTTCAACCAATCTATCATATCTCAATATATCTTCATCATGTGTCATCGTAAGTTTATGTTTCGCAATATTTGAGCCACAAATCAATAGCTCATACAAAAAATTAATAGCTTATATACAGCCCACAAAAAGCATTAAATCTGCTTACTAATATGAGGCGGATTGAGCTTCTCATAGAGTTTCTCAGAAAAACGCGCCCTTTCAAGCATAAGGCTTATAACAACTATGACCAACCCTAAAGCAAAACAGCTTAGAAAATGTCGTACCAATCTCGCTTGCTCTTTGCGCTCTAAATCAGAAAGCTTAATTGAAACATATAGCGCGATTAACCCAACTAACAAGCTCACTATACATACAATAACACCAATAATCATGGCAACCGGAGCGCCAATTGATGGCGCAAAGCCAATATAAATAAAATAACCCAAAGCCAATAACATCGCTGAAAAGCACGCCGCACCAACCATCATAACGATCAATATTTTTAATTCACTTATAACGCCGCTTGCACCAAAACGCATAAAAACCAGACCAATAACACCAGCCAGAAAGACAAGCTCAATCCATACACTGAAAACACCAACATTCACCCCACCATAAAGAGCCGAGGCACACGCTATTAAGAAAAACCCTCTATAAAAACTCGATTTAATATTGCAATATAAGCAGCTACGAAAAGCGCAGCGACTAAAAGCCAAATATAAAAATGGCTGCATACAGAATAAAATTGCCAGAAATATACAAGCCCAATTAAACAGCTCTGGAATATCAAATATCGCTTCACTCATTTCTTAAGCTTAGCATATATATAAAAGAAAAGATGAAAAATGCCTGCACTTCTGTTGCTAGGTAGCAGGCGCACCCCACTATAGGGACGTTAATCCCTAAGAATCATTTGTAGCTGTAAAAACTGCTCAATTAAGCAGCGATTTTACCTTCACCTTCAACAACAGAGTTGTCGTTAGCTGCTACGAACGCAAAGTTATCGTTTGCATTTATAATATTGACCCGGTAACGGCGGTATCATGCCGAACGCCGCAATATGCCTTTATTACGCGTGTCGATCCTGTTTCAGCCCCAATGTCTACAACCAATCTCAGAAGCACCCTTCCAAGAGGCGGCGACCGCCGCCCGCGAAACGTTTCGCGCTAGTTATAAATGGTGGAGCTGCCGGGTACTGCCCCCGGGTCCACGAACGCCTATTCCGCATCCACGTCTAGCGTCATAGTCGGAGAAATCCCCGACAAACCCATTATAGTGCGCCTATATTGAAAGATCAAAAAGATAAATAATTTTTATGCGATTGCCGGGTTAAAACCACCAAAATCGAAACCAGAATTTTTATCGTCACCTCGATGCGTGATCGCCACAACATTTCGTGGCTGAACATCTTGCGCATTATCTTGCACAAGCGCAACCGCCGCACGCTCCTGCTTAGCAATGGCACGAACCATCTCTTTTTGAAGCGATATCAAGTTCTTAGTACTTGGCGCTTCAAAATAGCGAATATCATTTTGCATTTGACGAATATTGAGGCCCAAACTCGCAACCTCTTCTGGTGTAAAGACATCTGCTACATGCGCAATCTTTGCAAAATGCGTTCTAAGCTGAGCAGAATATTTCTCTGCTGCCGCACCCATCGCATTTAATTCCAGCACACCATTTTCAATGCCATGCGCAAAATGGATACGTGCCTGATGCGTAATATTTAAACCAGATAACTCGGCACCATGAAAGTCAGCAAGGTTACCCAGCGCCTTATCAGATGGAGACATTGCAGCCAAAATCACATCATTCGCATTTTCAAAACCTAAGCTTGAGCGAAAATCCTTTGAAAACGGCTTATAATCACCAACCGAGCTGCGCACTTGCGCCAAGTCTTCTTTTTCCAAGCCATGAGGTTTGAACAAATTTTCATGCAAAATCCCTAGCACCTCTACATCAGCACCATTATAAACGCTATGCAAATAAAGCTCACCCAACTCATGTTGAAAATTATTGCCCTTGAAGTTAGAAAAATCATAATCCTCAAATATGCGCTCTAAAACTGATAGCGCTTGCTGTGGCTGTTTCTCTATAACATCAAACATACGTTGGAGCTGATACTCCATCAAACTACGCGTCAATTCGCTTTGCATTTCTAAACCATTCTTTATGCGTTACTCAAAAAACGCTGCGAACCTAGCCCATGCTATTAATTAAGTCAAATAATATATTATTTATAACTTATATTTTTGCACATCCCATATTTTTGGGGAGTATATAAGCTAAAACCATCCCACACCCTTTCCATAGATAATGAATCACCCCATATTGAACCCATCAATAAAAACCAATTAATAAGCAAAAGAGTATTATGAGAGAATATCTAGATTTAATGCGTCATGTCATGGAAACTGGCAAAGATAAAGAAGACCGTACAGGTACAGGCACACGCTCAGTCTTTGGCTACCAAATGCGCTTCGATCTCTCTAAAGGCTTCCCGCTTGTAACAACAAAAAAATGCCACCTCAAATCCATCATCCATGAATTACTCTGGTTTATCGCTGGTGACACAAATATCAAATACCTAAAAGAAAATGGTGTTCGCATATGGGATGAATGGGCTGATGAGAATGGTGATTTAGGCCCCGTCTATGGTGAGCAATGGCGTAGTTGGAAAACAGCTAACGGCAGCACAATCGATCAGCTCGCCAATGTCGTTGAGCAAATTAAAAATAACCCAGATAGTCGCCGCCTTCTCGTGGTTGCCTTTAATCCTGGCGTTGTAGACGAGATGGCTCTACCACCTTGCCATGCCTTCTTCCAGTTCTATGTTGCAGATGGCAAACTCTCCTGCCAACTATACCAACGCTCAGCCGACATATTCCTTGGCGTCCCCTTCAACATTGCTTCTTACGCTCTGCTAACGATGATGATCGCACAAGTTACTGGTTTGAAAGCTGGCGAATTCGTTCATACATTTGGTGACGCACATCTATATTCCAACCACCTAGAACAAGCTGGTCTACAGCTCACACGCGAGCCATATCCTCTTCCAACCATGAAAATCAACCCGGATGTTAAGTCTATTTTTGATTTTAAATTCGAAGATTTCGAACTTGTTGACTACCAAGCGCACCCACACATAAAAGCACCCGTTGCTGTGTAGACTTGACATAACCTAAATTAATACTTATACCCTGCCCCCAAATAAACATAACGGCAGCACAACTATTTAAGGGTATAAAATGCAAGTTTTTGAAACAACGTCAGGCGATGAAATCGTAATAGGCGATCAAGCCAAAATACAGATCGGTGTACACGAACAAAACAACAAACCTAGATTCATCACAACTTCAAAGCTTCCAATTTATCGCGAAGAAATAAGAGATAAAATATTTAGTAAGCACGGCGCATTAGCCAAAGAGTTCAATGCACAACAAGAAGAAGAAGGCCGTTTAGTTTTAAACAGATATTTTGGCGAACGCTTCTTCATAGGAAGCTATGAAAAGCCTATCATAATAACTCACCTCAAAACGACAAAAGAGGAACAACAAAAAGGCATTATAAAAGTAGGCGTTGAAACCTGCGGTGAGCTTAAAATAGAGCACAATAAAGGGAACTTCCCCCAAAGAACACATTCTCACACTCCACAAACAGAAAGAGTAGCAAGCCTTAGCACGCCTTTCTCTAAAAACAGAGCTAACGAACAGCCTAAAAAGCCAACAGCCATTGTCGTTAAGCCGCGTAAAAGAAAACTAGAATTACCCGGCAATGAATAACATCTTTAACATAGAGTTAGCTATCATGAGGTTAAAGGTAGCCATCAAAACCACCTTTAACCTCTATACACCAAAAGTTGACATAACGGTGAAGTCTACATATACCCTTCACTAGAAAAGTTTAGCTATAATTGAGAAAAATATGCGTAATCTAAGAGTTAAAATAGGTGATGAAATTACAATTGGTGATCAAGCAACATTGCGAGTAATAGAACCGCCAGCCAAATATAAAGGCGAGCTGCAATTAGAAATAGAGTCTAAAGATGCGGTTTTACGCGGCGAATATCGCAAAGGTATACTGCAGAACCCAAATATCTCAAAAGGTGATTTGGCAAAAAAATTCGAATCATCAACCGAGCTACGAACGATCAATTTCACACGATTGGTAGGACAACGCCTATATATAGGAGATGAAAAAAATCCAACTATCATCAAAAGACTAGAGCAAGAAAATGAATGGATAAGAATAGGTATTGCTGCGCCAAAACATCTGAAAATTACATTCAAAAAAGCCAGCGAAAAATATACTAAACAGTTAACAACACCACATAGCCCCAGCCACGCCGATAGTAAATTTAAGCCACCTACTAATGAAGGACATAGCTAAAAGACACCATCGAGCGCTTTAAGCTAACCCCAATCTGAACGCTTAGTATAAATCTCAACACCAGCTCCTTGATCTTTACCAAAAACATCAAGCTTACGAATTGATGCACGGCACGCCAAAACAGGCGCGAACGTAAAACATAAATCAACAAGCTCTTTAAGATAATCCTCAATGAGGCTTACCTGCTCACGCCCTGCCCACGCAGTAATCGCTTCATAGAGCACCGCATAATCAATAATAGTATCTAAATTAACCGTCTTGAGATAAGCAGCAGGATCAGCATAAAGCTCAACATCAACAAGAGCACGTTGCGGCGCTTGTTTTTCATGGTCATAAATACCAATTCTCAAAGGCACCTCAACAGAGTCGAGGAAAATTTTCACATATGAAGATGCAGGGCTATTTTTTTCCATGAGTTTGACTTATATAGAAACTATGACTGATAGCAACCCTGATATTAAACTCTCATCCATTGTCTGCATCGCGAAGAATAATGCGATTGGCAAAGACAACGCGATGATCTGGCACATCCCAGAGGATCTAAAACATTTCAAGCGCACCACGCTAGGCAAACCCATTATCATGGGCCGCAAGAGCTATGAAGCACTAGGCAAAGCCCTGCCCGGACGCGCAAATATCATTATATCTCGCAGCTACGACGCACTGCCCGAAGGTGAACCTACGCAAGTTTTCAAAGATATGGAAGCCGAAGGCGATGAAATTAACAGCGGCACATCAACTCATAAAGTGCAATCAATTGAGGACGCCATAAAGCTCGCCAAAGCCATCGCTCAAAAAGATGGACAAGACGAAATCTTCATTACTGGCGGCGGGCAAATCTACGCCGAAACATTACCTATAACCGAGCGCCTATATGTCACAATATTGGATAGAGAATATGACGCCGACACATTTTTCCCGCAAATAAACTGGGATGAATGGGATATTAAAGAGCAGCGCCCACACCCTGCAGAAAACGAAAAAGACCGCCCTTCCTGCACTTTTTATACCCTAGAAAGGAAAGCATCATGAGCAGACAAAATATCACAGCCCTAGAAGCTGATAAAATCCTCAAAACTGGCGAAGCCCTACTTATTGATGTCCGTCAGCCAGAAGAATTTAAAGAGCGCCATATCCCATATGCGATATCACTGCCCCTTGATACAATTAAAGATGATTTTAAAAAATTAGAAATTCCGGCAACAAGAAAGCTTATATTTCAATGCCTAAAAGGTAAGCGCGGTGAAATGGCATGCGCAGCAATAAGCGAAACCTATGACATGCCAAATGAAATTTACAACATCGAAGGCGGTATTGGCGCTTGGGAAGAAGCAGGCCTTCCTATAATTGGCAGTAAAAGCGATAAAATATCAATCTTTAGACAAGTCCAAATCATCGCAGGCGGATTGGTCTTCTTGAGTGTCGCTGCTGGCGCATCTTGGATTGCAGGCATCATTGGTGTAGCCCTAGCTTTTGCTGGCGCCACTGGGTTCTGTGGCCTCGCCATGGCCCTGCAAAAAGCCCCTTGGAATAAATAAGTAAAAATTGATTAGCTTGGCCCTGAAAAGAGATCATATAAAATATGCTCTGGCTCAATCTTGCATTGTTCAGAAGAACCAATACAAAATTGCTTATACAGATCACGTAAAGCAAGAGCTTTAGGGTTTCTTTTCATCCAAAAATCACGTCCCTTAGGTTCTAGCATAACAGGACTTGGCTTAAGCTTCACACCTATTGGCTCTAGAACACGATCAACGTGATCATGCAACTCTCGCCCAATTCCGACGCCGATATAATCAGCATTTAGCATACGTACATCATCAATAAAAACTTGACCACTTCTGGGCTTTTTCACATGAGCGTATCCAATAAGCGGTATATCATCATATGGATGCACCACCGATATTATAACATTACTTTTCCTATCGAACCTTTGCTTAATTAAAACATCATCTCCGCGGGTCGTTCTAAATATATACTCAGCATTATCAGAAATATCCTTTGAGAATACTTCTTTATAATCCCTATAACTAATTGAGTTAGAGCCTAAAAAATGTTTTTTTACATCATTAAAGCTTATGGACAGAGAGCCACGCGTCATTTCGATATCGTTAAGCATAATAATCTATAACAGAGTAGGTGCTAATTATGCAAACTATTCCTAACCTTATCAATAATTTCTTGCGGCAAATCAAAACTTTTACCCTCATCACAAGCTTCTCGAATATGCATCGATAAAGGCACAGCGCCTAAAAAATCAATACCAAGCTTCTCAGCTTCTCTAGCCGCGCCACCATGCCCAAAAATATGCTCTTCATGCCCACAATTAGAACAAATATGCGTACTCATATTCTCAATCAAACCTAAAACTGGCACATTCGTCGCCTCAAACATCTGCACGCCGCGCCGCGCATCTGCTAAAGCCAAATCTTGCGGCGTCGATACTATAATAGCGCCATCAACATCAATCTTTTGAGCCAAGGTAAGCTGCGCATCCCCTGTCCCTGGGGGCATATCAACAATTAAGACATCTAGAAGATCATCTGCACCGCCATCACCCTCATTCCAGCGTACGTCTCTAAAAAATTGATAAATCGCACTCTGCACCATAGGGCCGCGCCACACCAACGCTTTAGCAGTATCAACCATAAAACCGATCGACATAATCTTGAGACCGTACGCATTCCCCTCAACCTCAATTTTGGGAGGAATAATCTTATTTTCATCATCTATTTTTGGTTTTTGGCCACCCTCCACCTCAACTAGACCAGAGAGTATATTTTGGCTTGGACCATAAATATCAGCATCCAATATACCAATTTTTAATTGGCTATTTTTAGATAAATTATACGCCAATGCCATTGATATAGTTGACTTACCTACCCCACCCTTACCAGATGAGACAACTATAATTTTCTTTACAGGCACTTTTAATCTAGGATTTTTATCCATGCCATGCGGATCTATTTTAGCCTTATCTTTTTGCGCGCCTGCTTGAGGATTTTCCTTATGCGCTTTTACAGCGTTGTACGTCTCCTCACCAGCAGCACGTTCAGCCGTTAAAATAGCACTCACCTTCTTAACACCTTTCAAGCGCTTCACCACATCTTCGGCGCGCTGCCTTAAGGGCTCCATTGAAGCTGCACGTTCAGGATCAACCTCTATCATAAAGATAACATCGCCCTCTTGAGACAAGCTCAAACCCGAAATCATATTTAAAGCAACAATATCAGCCCCCTGCGCATCATCTTTAACACCGCGCAAAGCCTGCAAAACATCGTCTTTTTCTACTGCTTTTTTAAACCACATAAAAACCTCATCAGCCCTTGATTTAAACGCTAAATAGCATATTCTAAGTAGCAGCAAAGTGAGGGCCGTTTATTTCACTACTACAGTAGCAAATACACCGCACAGAAAATAAATCAACCATGAAAGAGGAATGGCATAAATGGGTCGCGACGACAAACCAGATAACGGAAAGCAAAATCCTTGGGGTAGCCCTGGCAACAATAACGGCCGTGGAAGACGCCCATCTGGCTCAAATGGAGGCCATTCAGGCCAACAGCCCCCTGACTTAGATGAAATGCTAAAACAGGCTCAAGAAAATTTCCGCAATGTTATGCCTGGCAATTTCAAAGGCGCCCCGCTTATCTTCATCGCTATAATTGGCGTAGCCCTACTTTGGCTTTCAAGCGGTATCTATTTTGTTCAACCAGGTGAATACTCGGTCGTTCAGCGTTTTGGCGCTTGGTCACGCACACAAACAGAGCCAGGCCCAGGCTATCACTGGCCTAGCCCACTCGAAACAGCGAGCATCATCAATGTTGAAGAGATCCGCCGCATGAATATCGGCTTTGTCGAAGCTTACTCTCGCAACGGCTCATCCGCGCGCCGCGACATCTCTGAAGAAAGCCTCATGCTCACTTCTGACCGCAACATCGTTGACCTAGACCTAGTTATTCAATGGAACATTAAAAGCGCTGAAGATTACCTATTTGAAATTCGCGATCAAGAAAACACAATTAAAAAAGTCGCAGAAAGCGCGATCCGTGAAGTTGTAGGGCAAACAGATATGTTCCCAATCATCACAACAAGCCGTGCTGCTGTGGCCGATGCTGCAAAAAAGATTATTCAGGATAACCTTGATCAATATAAATCAGGTGTAAATATCACGCAGGTTCTTATTGAGCGCGCAGAAGTACACCCAGATGTTCAGGCTGCCTTCCAAGATGTGCAATCTGCAAAACAAGATGCTGAAGATGTTCAAAACCGCGCAAACGCATATCGTGAAGACATCTTGCCACGCGCACGTGGTCAAGCGATCCAAATGACGCAAGAGGCTGAAGGTTATAAGCAATCAGTTATTGCCCGTGCAAATGGTGACGCCGATCGCTTCAACGCTGTTTTAGAAGCTTACCAAAGCGGCAAAGACGTAACAAAAGAGCGTATCTATATTGAGACAATGGAAAACATACTTAAAAACGCAAATAAAATCATCCTTGATGATAAAGCGGGTACAGGCGTTGTTCCCTACCTCCCACTCAATGAGATGAAGCCAGCCTCTGGCAAAAGCTCAAACTAATACGAAGAAGACAACGAACAAAAGACTTAAAACTTAAGGACTTGAAATTATGAATAAAACTCTAATCGCCCTTCTCGCCATTATCGCCGTAGCATTAATTGGCGCTTCGCAAATCTTCTTTGTTGTTGATCAGCGTGAACAAGCCATTGTCCTACAGCTCGGCTCTCCTGTTGGGGACGTAAAAGGCCCAGGCCTGCACCTCAAGCTACCAATGATCCAATCGGTTCAGTATTTTGACAAACGCATTCTCTCCGTTGACCCTGCACCGGCGCAGGTCGTTATTTCCTCTGCAGATATCACACCGATGAGCGCAGGCGAAGAGAGCGAGAGCACTGAAAGCGCTTCAACAAATCAAGATGCCGTAAATGTAACAGGTGAACCAATCATCCTCGATACATTTGCACGATACAAAATCAGCGATCCCCTACAATTCCTAAAGACGCTTCGTACAATTGGCGCAGCGAATTCTAGACTAGAGAACATCCTTAACGATGCAACTCGCGCAGAATTAGGTAAGACCAGCCTTCAACAACTACTCTCACCGGCCAGAACCGCTGTCATGCATGATATTTTGAACCGCGTTAACGCAAATGTTCAAAAAGATAATCTTGGTATTGAGATAGTTGACGTCCGCATCGTGAGAGCTGACCTCACATCAGATCTTAGAACATCAACTGTTCGCCGTATGATCTCACAGCTTAAAGAGCGCGCGACAGAAACACGTGCTAAAGGTGAAGAGCGCGCACTCGAAATCCGCTCTACAGCGGAAAAAGAGCGTACTGTGATCATAGCAGAAGCTGAACGCGATTCTCAGATCCTCAAAGGTCAAGGCGATAAAGAAGCTATCCAAGTCTATGCGAACGCCTTCAACAAAGATAAGGATTTCTACTCATTCTTCCGTTCAATGGAAGCTTACAGCAAGACGCTTTCTGATCCAGAAACACGCCTCATTTTGTCACCTGACAGTGCGTTCTTTAAGCACTTCTCAGAGCAGTAATAGCTTTAATAAAAGGATATACTCATTACGATCAAGCCCCATAAATTTCGTTGAGCCGCTTAAAAAGCTTTTCTTAATCTTTCTTTGCTAGACTTAATTTATTGGGCTTATCAATAAAATATAAATCACTTCCACATAAGGGGCGCGGCATGACATCTGCATCAAAAATTCTAATCGCATTTAAAGAAACTGGCTCTGAGATCACATCATCTCATTCAAGCCATAATGAGCACAGCGCGCATTCTTAAAATCCGTCTAAATGCGTTTAAGTACCCTCACAAAAACCAATAGCGTATAATCTATATTTATACATTGAGAGCGCTTGACCTCACTACCCTACAGGCCTAGTCTCTATCATATATCGTAATCCACAAATGATAGAGGTTTATACTATGCGTGTATCACTATTGAGTACTGCTCTTGTTCTTTCACTTATAGGCACTTCACTTCCTATCACGAGCTTACAGGCTCAAGATGTTATCCAAGCCAGCAAAAATGCGCCGGAAGTTACCCAAACTCCAGGAAGCTTTGCAGATCTAGCGGAACATCTTCTCCCCGCCGTTGTGAATATTTCATCAACACAAAAAGCGCAAAGCGAAGCGGAAATCCAAGATATGCCTGCAATGCCAGGCTTACCAGAAGGCTCACCTTTTGAGCATTTCTTTGAAGAATTTATGGATCGTCGTATACCGAACATGCCAATGGAACCTCAAGCATCCCTAGGTTCTGGCTTTATCATCGACGCAAAGAACGGCTATATCATTACAAACAACCACGTTGTTAAAGACGCCGAAGAAGTCCGCGTTACATTTCATGATGATGAAACAGTCGACGCTGAAATCATCGGCCATGATGAAAAAACGGATATCGCCGTTCTAAAAGTTGATACCAAAGGAAAATCTTTAACTGAAGTCCATTTAGGCGATAGCGATGCTATTCGCGTAGGCGACTGGATTTTAGCCATCGGCAATCCTTTTGGACTTGGCGGCACTGTAACCGCCGGCATCATCTCCGCGCGCGCACGTGATATCAGCTCTGGCCCTTATGATGATTTCTTACAAACAGATGCATCGATTAACCGCGGTAATTCAGGTGGGCCAATGTTTAACCTTAAAGGCGAGGTTATCGGCATTAACACCGCTATATTCTCACCTTCTGGCGGATCAATTGGTATTGGCTTTGCCATCCCTTCAGCACTCGCCAAAACAGTGATTAATCAAATCATTGAATATGGCCGCACACGCCGTGGTTGGCTAGGCGTTCGCATTCAGCACGTCACTGAGGAAATAGCCGAGAGCCTTGGTCTAGAAGAGCCTATAGGCGCACTCGTCGCCAGCGTAACACCTGACGGCCCATCGGAGAAAGCAGGCCTCATGCTTGGCGATATTATCCTAGAGCTTAACGGTAAAAAAGTTAAAGAAATGCGAGAGCTCCCTAGACTTGTAGCCGAAACACCGATCGATTCAGAAGCCAAAATCACTTATTGGCGTGATGGTAAAAAGCGAACAACAACTGTTCATATCGGTGAATTAGAAAAAGCCGAAGAAACAGGCCTTATTACACAAAATGATACTGGCCCTGAGCAAAATAATGGCACTGCCGGCCAAGAAATCGAGGAATTAGGCATTACAGTTGCCAAGCTTTCAGATGCACTACGCTCACAATTCGGTGTAGTCCAAAACGCAAAAGGCCTACTCATCACAGCCATTGAGCCACGCTCTCAAGCTGCACAAAAAGGCTTATTCGAAGGCGATGTCATCGAAGAAGTTAACCAAGCCAAAGTTGAAGAGCCAGCAGATCTACAAAAGGCCATCAAAAAGGCTCAAAAAGCTGGCCGCAGCTCAATATTGATGCTCATTAACCGAGACGGCGATTCACGCTTCATCGCCATAAAAATAGATGACAAAGAGTAAAGACACTAAGCTCACATCATTAAGATTAAACTACCGCCTCATTTCATCCCAAGATGAGGCGGATGTTTTTGAAACCCTTAATGATAAAAAGACATGCGACATTATTTATTTCCTGTCATGGCCAATGAATATAGAACAAGCGCGCTGGTGGTGTAGCCGCTCTGAAAACGCATATAAAAATGGCGAATTTCACTTCATTGCCCACCATAAAGAAACTGGGCAGCCCATAGGCTGCATAGGCCTTCACCCAGACACAGAAAACCCTGCCAGCCTAGAAACTGGCTATTGGGTCAGCCCAAAGGCACAGGGCCAAGGCTTTGCTTATGAAATGCTAAATACGATCATCGATTACGCTCAAAACGAGCTTAAAGCACATGAGATTTTTGCCGTAACAGATCGCAGCAATAATCCTTCAAAGAATTTACTCGAAAAATCTGGCATCCTTTATGCTGGAACACGTGACATCACACGCCCAGATGGAAGCATTAGACTATCAAATTATTACTCTAGAAAGTTAAAAATCGATCACTCATAAAATGCTGTAATCATTTTGAGCGCGCTATCTGCTGTGAGAAATTCAGGCAATAAAACGCTAACCTCTCGCCCCGTTTGCTCATTAAGATAAATATCCTTAAGCCCGCAATTCATCTTAATCGTAAAACCATTCTCATGCGCAGCTTTTTCAATAAGAAAATTCACCGCATCACTCTCACTCAAAGAACCGCACTCAATAGTTTTATGATCACCCATATCGAATCCTTATTGCTAAATGATTGAATTACATTTTAATGAGAATGATTATCATTTACAAGTGATTTATCACATATATCTAGCCATATAAAAAAGCTCTGCTATGATAGCCGCCATGAGCAGCACAGCCCAAAAAATTCCGATCCACATAGTATGCGGCCCAACAGCCAGCGGCAAATCAGCCAAGGCCATAGAAATGGCTGAGACGCTGAATGGCGTTATTATCAATTGCGATTCACAGCAAATATATAACGGGCTCCCAATTATAGGGGCACAGCCACCACAAGAAGACTTAGAGCGCGTACCACATAAACTTTACGCACATCTACACCCAAATGAAGTCTGCTCAGCTGGCAATTGGCGGGAAATAGCCTTGCCTGTAATAAAAAACGTCATAGAACAAGATAAAACGCCTATCATCTGTGGAGGCACAGGGCTCTATATAAAAGCCCTCATTGATGGCCTCTCGCCTATGCCGGATATTCCAGATCAGGTCCGTCAAAAAGTTGTTAAGCGATATGAGCAATTAGGCGCAGAAACATTCTACAAAGAACTTCAAGATAAAGACCCTATCATGGCCGAACGTTTCCACGTCAACCATAAAGCCCGCATTATACGCGCTATGGAAGTCATAGAAGCCACAGGAAAAAGCTTAAGCGAGTGGCAAAAGCTTCCTAGAGATAAACCACCTGAAAATTGGGATTTTAAAATCACAAAAGTCCTACCCTCGCGTGAAGATCTATATAAACGCTGCAATCAACGCTTTGATCTCATGATGGATATGGGCGCATTAGAAGAAGCTCAACATTTTCATGAACGTATTATCTCAGGCGAGATAAATGAGAATGTCCCTTTCGCTAAAGCGCTCGGTTTTAAGCAGCTACGAATGTATATAACTGGCGAATGGAGCTTAGATTTTGCAATAGAGCGTGCAAAAGCAGACACCCGCCACTACGCTAAACGACAAAATACTTGGTTCACAAACCAGATCTAGGTAATATTATTATCTAATCACACCACCAATATTACAATTAATTACAACAAATGAAATTTTTCATTTGCGTTCAACAACCCAATACGCTATCAACAATCCATGATGAAGAAAATAAACGTTCTACTAAATGTCGTGCTGCTCGTGGTCCTGCTCAAAAAGGAGGCGCCGCACGGTTAGTTATGCGAATAACACAATAAACCGACAAGCAGCGCCCTCGCCAGAAAAGCAGGGCGTTTTTTATTGCCATCACCTGATGAAAAAGTTACAAACAACGCAAATATTAAGCTTATCTCTTACTTTTATAAGAATATATGCATAATCTCTGCAGCGTACGTATAAAAATTATATTTGAGCCGTAGCAAAACTACACTCGCCTTAAGGAAAAACATAAGGAAAAAACATGAGTACTAAAGAAGCAAAATCAGATGCGACCAAGGCACAAGTCCCAAAAGAGACACAAATGACGGGCGCTGAAATGGTGATAAAAGCCCTAATTGAGCAGGGTGTAGAGGTTATTTTTGGCTATCCAGGTGGTGCGGTCCTCCCTATTTATGACGAAATCTTTAAAAACTCAGATAAGATCAAACATGTACTTGTCAGACAAGAAGGTGGAGCCCTTCATGCAGCCGAAGGTTATGCACGATCAACCGGAAAAGTCGGATGCGCACTTGTAACATCTGGCCCGGGTGCAACAAATGCAGTAACGGGTCTAACTGATGCACTTTTGGACTCTATACCATTAGTATGTATCACAGGTCAGGTTCCGACTTTCTTGATAGGTACAGATGCTTTTCAGGAAGCCGACACCACAGGCATCACTCGTCCATGTACTAAACATAATTACCTCGTAAAATCTGCATGCGAAGTTTCCGAAAAAATTCATGAAGCATTTCATGTGGCAAGATCAGGTCGTCCAGGACCTGTCGTCATCGACATTCCTAAGGACGTACAATTCGCAAAAAGCTCATATAAGAAAAATAAACCATTAATTGAGCAATCATATAGGCCAGCAACCGATCCAGACATGGAAGCTATCGAGATTGCCGTTGAGTTAATGTCACAATCGAAACGTCCCGTATTTTATACTGGTGGCGGTGTAATTAATGCCGGAAAAGAGGCTTCTGAATATTTAAGAGAGCTTGTCGAGCTAACAGGATTTCCCGTAACTTCAACATTAATGGGACTAGGCGCATTCCCTGCAAAAGACAGCAAATGGCTTGGTATGCTTGGGATGCACGGCACCTTCGAAGCGAACTGGGCCATGCATGATTGCGACGTTATGATAAACGTAGGGGCTCGTTTTGATGACCGAGTAACAGGACGTGTCGATAAATTCTCTCCACACTCAAAAAAGATACATATTGATATAGATGCAAGTTCTATAAACAAGAACGTTCAGGTAGAAATTCCTATTGTAGCCGATGCAACAAAAGCCCTCAAAGCCATGGTCGAAATTTGGAAAAATAGAGGCTATAAGAGCGATAAAAATGCACTTGATTCATGGTGGAATCAGATCGAAAACTGGCGAGCAAAAAAATGCCTATCATACAAAAATGATTCCAAGATCATAAAACCACAATATGCCCTTGAGCGTCTTCGTGATGCCATGCAAGCCGACTCAAGAGACGCGTACGTTACAACCGAGGTCGGACAGCACCAAATGTGGGCTGCACAATTTTTACCCTTCAATGAACCTAATCGCTGGATGACTTCAGGGGGGCTTGGCACGATGGGTTATGGTCTTCCTGCAGCAATTGGGGCTCAAATTGCCCACCCTGACGCCTTAGTTGTCGATGTAGCCGGTGAAGCTTCAATCCTGATGAATATTCAGGAAATGAGCTGTGCGGTACAATATAAAACACCTGTAAAGATTTTCATCCTCAACAACCAATGGATGGGCATGGTTCGCCAATGGCAAGAACTATTACACGGTGAGCGCTATTCTAACTCATACACAGAAAGCCTTCCTGATTTCGTTAAGCTAGCAGAAGCTTACGGTGGTATTGGCTTGCGCGCCGAAACACCAGAAGATTTAGACAAGGTTATCGCTGAAATGATGACGACAGACCGTGTAACAATTGTTGATGTTTGTGTAGATCAAAAGGAAAACTGCTTCCCTATGATCCCGTCAGGTAAGGCACATAATGAAATGATCCTCTCACCTGATGCGCAAGCATTTGACAAAAGCCTCGTATAAGATAGCTTAAAGTCATAAGGAAAAACCTCATGCCAAAAAGCCGCGTCAAAAATACCAGTAAAAAAGCCCGCCTGATCATACGTCAGGCGGAACCTAAAGATGTGAAAAACATCCATGAACTGAGTAAAAAATCATTCGGCGAACATCTGGCAATGACCCAGCAAATGCTACGGGGCCAAATATCCAACTTCCCTGAAGGCCAAATCGTCGTTGAGTATGACGGCTCTATCGTCGGCTACTGCGCAACATTCATCATTAACGGCGAAATAGCGCTCAAACCACATACTTGGAAAGAAATTACCGGTAACGGCTTCGCATCACGTCATGATCCTAAAGGCGATTATCTCTATGGTATGGAAGTTTGCGTAGATCCAGAACATCGCGGTTTACGTATCGGCACTCGCCTTTATCAAAAACGCCGTGAAATCTGCGAAGACATGCGCCTAAAAGGCATCATCTTTGGTGGTCGTATGCCTGGCTATGCAAATAAAAAGCGTCGCAAAGAAGTTTCCAGCCCAGAAGAATATGTAGAAAAAGTAACAGCCCGTAAATATCGTGACTCTGTAATTTTCTTCCATCTTTCAAATGATTTTGAGCCTATCGGCATTTTAAAAGCCTATGATAAAGATGATCGTCAATCAGGCGGCCACGCAACGCATATGGTCTGGCACAACCCAGCCCTAGCAGAACCTGTAACAAAGCAAAAGAAACGCGAAGTCATAAAACGCCATAATGTACGCGTAGCAACGGTTCAGCTACAAATGCGTAAAGTAGAAAATGAAAAGCAATTCGAGAACAACCTCGAATATTTCATTGACGTCGCCTCGGACTACAACTCAGATTTCGTACTTTTCCCTGAGCTTCTCACCCTGCCCCTTTTAAGCGCAACAGACAAGAAAATGCGCCCTGAAGAAGCAATCAATCATCTTACAAAATACACAAAGCGCTATTTGAAATTCATGGCAGAGATGGCCATCTCTTATAACATCAATATTATCGGTGGTTCTCACCCAACCAAAATGGATGATGGCGACATTCACAACGTCACCTATGTCTTTTTAAGAAGCGGCGAGATCTATGCGCAGGAAAAAATACACCCGACACCAAATGAACGCTATTGGTGGAACATTCAAGGCGGTGATGCCCTCGAAGCGATCCCAACCGATTGCGGCCCGATTGGCGTACTCATATGCTATGACACAGAATTCCCAGAAACAGCACGTCACCTTGTTGACCAAGGCGCAATGATCATCTTCGTCCCCTTCTGCACAGATGAGCGCCAAGGCTATCTACGCGTACGTTACTGCTCACAAGCAATCGCTGTGCAAAATCAATGCTATGTGGCCTTATCCGGCACAGTCGGCAATCTGCCTGATGTAGAAAATATGGACATTAACTATGCCGAAAGCTGTATCTTGACGCCTAGCGACTTCCCCTTCGCACGAGACGGCATCGCTGCAGAAGCTCCAGCAAACACCGAAACTATTGCGTTTGCTGACCTCAATATTGATAACCTCATCGAAAGCCGTCACTCCGGAACTGTACAGAACTTAAGAGACCGCCGCTTCGATCTCTATAATATTGAATGGCGTAAATAACTTTAAACTTTATAAAACCACTTTAAATAACGAGAAATTTAAATGACAAATAAGCAAAAGAGAAAAATCCGTGGCGCAAAATCAGTCTATGCAAGCCAAACGGTAGAAGAGCACATCGAAAGCCATACATTATGCATTATCGTGGATAACGAGCCTGGCGTACTTGCACGCGTCATCGGCCTTTTCACAGGCCGTGGCTATAATATCGATAGCTTAACCGTGGCAGAAACGGACAACGAAGAA
>NZAJ01000026.1 GCA_002687495.1 Micavibrio sp.
TAAAACAGGGATTGCGACCATGCGCTGGATTTGCCCTTGCAGCTCAAGGCGCTTAACAGGGTTATCCAGTGAAGGCGCCACAACAATCGCGTGATAGCTATTGCGCTGTGGGTCATATTCAAGCTCAGAAATCTCAACACTCATCGGCATATTTTCAGGAAGAGTAATATCCTCATGCCCTGTGCTGCTAATGAGCTCAAAATCACCTTCTAAGCCTTTTTTGTGAAGTGCTTCAGCGATTGTGTCATTGATCATTTCGCTCTCAATAACAGTTGCGGCGCGTCTAAGGACGACCTGATCGCTTGTAGAGCTTGGTCTCCAAGGAAGGTCGAGAGCTTTCGCTATTCGCAACAATGTACGTGCATTCAGGACAAGATCATCACCTGGGCGAGGGGAGATGCCCAATACGCGATCTGCTTTATGCTCATAAGCTGCACCTTCAAGGCCTGTGAAGATGTCACCTAGCTTGATCGTGTCATCTTGCACAATGCTATGATAACGCAGATCAATCGCAGATGCGCTTTGTGGTGACATGACTGCTAGGCCAAGGCAGGCTGTCCCGACAAGGGCTAGAGCCGTTTTCTTGAGGTGCAGTTGTGATTTATACTTTGTTTTACGCATTGTTATCTCCCAAGTTTTTGTGTGCTACCCGTCGCATTTAAACTCTTATCGAAGTTGTGAGATCGATTGCAGCATCTCATCTGATGTTGTAATGACCTTTGAGTTCATCTCATAAGCGCGCTGTGCGCTGATAAGCTTTGTAATTTCTTCAACGACATTCACGTTCGCTTCTTCCAAAGCGCCTTGGCGAATAGCGCCGAAATTATCTTCGTTTGGATTGCCAGCAGTTGGCGCGCCAGATGCATCACTCTCAAGATACAAGTTGTCACCAATGGCTTCCAAACCGGCTGGATTGATGAAGTTTGCAAGCTCAAGTTGCCCAACATTTTGTAGGGCAGGCTGGCCAGTGATAGCGACTAGAACTTCACCAGAGCTGTTAATCTCAATCTCCACCGCATCATCCGGAATGGTGATGCCAGGCTGAACGGTGTAACCATCAATCGTCACAAGCTCGCCATTTTCGTTTAGCTGGAATGTTCCGTCTCGTGTATAGGCTGTGTTGCCGTTCGGCATATCGATTTGGAAAAAACCATCGCCGTTAATCGCTAGATCAAGTGAGTTTTCAGTAATGCTGATAGAGCCTTGCCCATGCATACGGTAAACCGCGCCAGTATTAGCACCAAGACCAATCTGTAAGCCTGTCGGAACAGTTGTGCCCGCATCAGAACTGGTTGTGCCTGGCTTATCAATATTTTGATAGAATAAATCCTGAAACGCTGCGCGCTGCTTTTTGTAACCAGTCGTGGTCATGTTTGCGATGTTGTTGGAAATAACATCCACATTCATTTGCTGGGCTAGCATACCTGTCGCGCCAATATCTAATGATCTCATAATGTGGTCTCCTTAAATGTAAACAGTTTTACTGATTATCCTGTGTGTTTAGTTTTTCTGGGTTAGTTTATCGATCGCATCTCTGAGTCTGTCATTCTCCTCGGAAAGAAGATTTTGCACGGACTGATAGGTGCGAAGCGTGTCAATCATATTGGTCATTTCCTGAACAGGCTGAACGTTAGAGCCTTCTAAGACGCCTTGCTTCATGACGGAATTTTCTGCCGGAATGCCTGCTTGATCTGTCGCATAGAGATTATTTCCCTGAGCCTCAAGCATCTGCAGATTTTCAAACTCCACCATCATGATCTGCGCAATTTGCCCATCCTGATTGGAAACATTGCCTTGCTCGTCAATTTTGATTTCTGTTGAGCCCGCTGGGACGATGATCTGCCCGCCGCCCGCATCGGAAACAGGGTTGCCGGAAGCGTCTGTAATAATGCCTGCGGCATCCATTTGGAAAGCGCCGGCGCGTGTATAGAATTGCTGTCCGCCCGGCCCAGTAATGCCGATATAGGCGGGGCCTGAGATGGCAACATCAAGCTGGTTGCCTGTTAATTGCATGGGGCCGGCTGTGGTGATTTGATATTGTCCTTTATCAAGAACAAAAGAAAGCTCATCATCCGCGCCTTTAGGGTCTTCAATATACTCATTGAAAAGCATATGCTGCGCGCGAAAGCCTGTAGTATTCATATTGGCGATGTTGTTGGCCGTAATGTCCATATTGTTGCGCAATGCAAGCTGTCTGGATATGGCGAGATAGATACTATTTTCCATCGTCTTCTAAGTCCTTACCAATTTAAATTCGTTAACTATCACGTCATTTGAAAAGTGCGTGATATGCAGTGTTGGTGTTGCATATGCTGTGCCAAAATTAAAAGCTGATTAAAATCAGTGCTTTAGTTTGTTGGGCTGTTTTGTGGATGGCGGTATTAGCAATGAAGAAATGACCATGTTCCTCATGGCAGTGGTAAAAATTGCCTAGTTTTAAGAACGTAAGTAGCGTGTTTGTGAAAGATGTTCGTATGGATATTTATCTGGAAAACTTCAATGTTAGACCTTCGGCGTACTTTCTATTATACTGAATAGTAAGTATTCTTTAGCTTAAATCTAAGTATCACTACGAATATCGTCACATATATAACTCAAATCCAAGGTGGTCGCGCATATCATGGCAGATGAAGAAGATCAGAAAGAAGATAAAGAAAATACTGACGCCGCTGCTGAAGGCGCTGAAGGTGAGGGTGAACAGAAGAAAAGTAAACTCCCTCTGATCATTGGCGCTGTCGTTCTGCTTCTTGTCGGTGGCGGTGCAGGTGCCTATTTCACAGGTATGCTTGATGGCTTGCTAGGTAAAGAAGCTGCTCAAGAAGAAACAGCAGATGGTCACGGTGAAGGCCATGGCGACGCACATGGCGATGGTCACGGTGATGCGCATGGTGAAGAAGATGAATATGATTACGGTGATCATGCCTCTTATGAAGAAGCGGAAGATGATCATGGCGAAGATCATGGTGGTGGCGATGATGGTCATGGCGCTGCTGCTGATGCACATGGTGGCGGCGGTGATGGTCATGGCGACGGTCACGGCGGCGGTGGCGGAAAATATGTTACCGTCCCGACAATGCTTGTAAATTTAAACACGGATGATGGAACGCCACGCTATTTACGCTTAAGTGTGCAGATTGAGCTACGGTCTGCGGCGGATTATGGCGCTGTGGAAGCGGTTTTACCGCGCGTGGTTGATCAATTCCAAACATATTTACGTGAATTGCGCGTTAGGGATTTGCGTGGCTCTGCAGGGATTTATCGCCTTCAAATGGAGCTATTATGGCGCGTGAACCAAGCAGCAAAACCTGTGCGGGTTAAAGATATTTTATTCCAAGAAATCCTTATTCAATAACACACTGGATAAAGGCTAAAGTGGAAAAGGCATGGTATTTGCTTATATAATTAAAAGGTGCTTGTTAATAATATATGGGCACAAGGAAAGTATTTAAAAGGCGAGGGGAAACCCTCAAAATGAAAACAGAATGAGTGACGCACCAGAACAGCTCGAAGAAGAAATGAGCGCAGAAGAGAAGGCCATGATGGCCGAGTGGGAAGCTATGGCCGATGACGGCGATGGTGATTCTGCTGATGCTGTTGAAGAAGCGACACCTGCCTATGATGGTGGCGGGGATGATGATGGCAGTGGCAGTTCAGCGCGAATTCTTAATCAGGAAGAAATCGACTCTCTCTTAGGCTTTGATGATGATTCAGGTCTTGGCGGTGAAACATCTGGCGTGATGGCGCTGATTAATTCTGCGATGGTCAATTATGAGCGTCTCCCGATGCTCGATATTGTTTTCGACCGTCTCGTGCGCTTAATGTCCACATCATTACGAAATCTGACATCTGATAACGTTGAGGTCTCTTTGGATCAGGTGTCAACAGTGCGTTTCGGCGATTATATGAACTCGATCCCGCTTCCTGCGATGCTCTCTGTTTTTAAGGCGGAAGAGTGGGACAATAACGGCCTGTTAACGACAGACTCAGCGCTGATTTACTCAATTGTTGATGTGCTGCTTGGTGGTCGTAAAGGAACGCCCGCTATTCGCGTTGAGGGGCGTCCATATACAACAATTGAAACGCGCCTCGTTGAAAAGATGGTTCATGTCACATTGAGTGATCTCTCCTCTGCGTTTGATCCGCTTTCCCCGGTGAGCTTTAACTTGGACCGCATGGAAACAAACCCGCGTTTTGCAACCATATCCCAGCCAGGCAATGCTTGTGTGCTTGCAAGGCTTCGTGTTGATATGGGGGATCGAGGTGGACGCGTTGAAATCTTAATCCCTTACGCAACATTAGAGCCGATCCGTGAATTGCTCTTACAGATGTTTATGGGGGAAAAATTTGGTCGAGATTCCATCTGGGAAAGCCACTTGACCCAAGAGCTTTATAAAACAGATATCCAGCTTCAAGCTATCCTTGGTGAGAAAACCATCGCGCTGGGTGATATGATGAATTGGAAGGTCGGCTCAAAGGTGATGTTCTCAACAATGGTTGATGACGAGCTTGAGCTACGTTGTGGACATTTCCCAATGTTCCGCGGCCCTGTCGGCCAAAAACAAGAAAAAATAGCAGTCCGCATAGAAGACTACATTGAACCTGAACGAGAGGAAGATCAATGAATACTGAGTTACTGAGTTTGATAATGGATTTTGTCGTGCTTATTGCGCTGGGCGGAACCATCTATTATGCGATGCGCTTATCCAAAGCCCTTAATAATTTCCGCGCACATAGAGAGGCACTTAAAGGCCTGATCTTAGATCTTTCAACGCATATTGATAAAGCGCAGCTCTCGATCAATAACTTAAAGCAAACAAGCGATAGCGCTGCCAGTGATTTGGACGATGTCTTACATGATGCGCGCCGTATGGCTGAAGAGCTGAAAATGATTAACGCAACTGGCGATGCTCTAGCTTCACGTTTGGAAAGAGCAGCTAAAGACGCTCGAAATGCGCCAGCTGCGCCTGCTTCATCTTCAACAGCATCCCAAAATGATGGTTATTATGACGCAAATAGCGTTAGTGATGTTGGCTATGAAACGCCTGCGCGTGAGCCTAGTAATCTTGATATGCCATCATTCTTTATTAAAGATGCGGACTTTGATCGCGGCGCAGAAGAAGAATTTAATGAAGAGGAATTTACCTCCCGTGCAGAGCGTGAATTATATGAAGCGCTGCAAGGTAAAAAGAAATAAGAAGGTTTTAATATAAAATGGATAAATCCCAAATGAGAGTTATACCGCTTTTAGTGATTGTCGCCTTTATGGCGTTTTCAATCCGTTTGGTAGATTTCTCACTCGGTCTATCCTCCCTTAGCGGGTCAGCGATGGCTAAGGATGAGACGCATGCAGCGGCTGAAGCACCGGCAGAAAGCTCTGAGCTTGCGCAAGTGGCACAAGAAATGGCGCAAATGGATGATGGAGAAAACCTCTCCGAAATGCATGAGGAAGAGGAACATGCCGCACCTTCCAAAAGCACAGAAGGGATACAATGGCGAGACGCAAAAGACGAAGTCGCAGGTGTTGAAAATGTACGCAAAGATGTTCGCGAGGATTACGCTGAGCGCCGTAAGCAGCTTGAGCAGAAAGAGCGAAACCTCATAACCCGCGAGGCGCTTCTTAGTGCTGCTGAGCAGGAAATAGATGTGAAATATAAAGAGCTGTTAAAGCTACGCTCGGAAATCGAAGATTTGCTAGGTCAGCAATCCGAAGCAGAAAAAGCGCGTATTGATTCTCTTGTGAAGATCTATGAGGGGATGAAGCCTAAAGATGCAGCGCGCATTTTTGATACTTTAGACTTGGATGTTTTGGTCGCTGTGATGTCAAAAATGTCAGAGCGTAAATTATCGCCTATTCTTGCTGCAATGAACCCAGAGCGCGCAAGAACCGTAACAATTATGCTGGCTGAAGAAAAGCAACTGCCTGAGCTTCCGTAATAGATTTTAAAAGACTAAGTACTTATTTATATCTCGCCTCTTTAACATCCTGTTGTATTCGTATATTTTGATATGAGTTTTTTTTACTGCGTTTTTCTATAAACTTACGATCTGTTAATCATTTTGATTAATACTGGTCTTTCTGCGTTTAGTAATTACCAGATTTTAGATGAAAAAGGAGACACATATAGTGGCTGTAGATAAGAATATGAATGTTCTAATCGTGGATGATTATAACACTATGCTTCGGATTATTAAGAACCTGCTCAAGCAGCTAGGATTTAACAATGTTGATGAAGCGACAGACGGCTCTATGGCGCTTGAGAAAGTTAAGAAAAAACCTTACGGCCTTATCATTTCCGACTGGAATATGGAGCCGATGACAGGTCTTGAATTTCTAAAGCAAGTTCGTGGTTCTAGTGAATCCTATAAAGACACACCATTTATTATGGTGACAGCAGAGAGCAAGACTGAAAATGTGGTCATGGCCAAGCAAGCTGGCGTGAATAACTATATCGTAAAACCATTCAATGCTGAGACCTTAAAGACAAAAATATCTGCTGTGATTGGCGACTTTTAAGCCATTTAATTTTAACGTGTGAGAAATAATAAGGGGACGTTATAAATGACTGAAGAAGAAAAGGCTCATTCTTATGAGCGCGAACAAGTCGTTCAAATTATCAATTCTGTAATTTCAAAAGTTGAAAATACTGGCGGTGCTAGGCTTTCAATTTTTAAAGAACTGAAAGATCTACAGCGGATCATTGATGAAGCGCGATCCGAAATTGGAGCAACCCGCCCAACAGATATTAAGGGTAAGCACATTCCAACCGCAACAGATGAGCTTGACGCCGTTGTCGAAGCGACGGCTGAAGCGACTGGGAAAATCATGGATTCATGTGAAGTGATCCAAGATAAAGTTGCAGGCACAGATGCAGAAGCGGCTGTAACGGAAGAGGTGATGAAAGTCTATGAGGCTTGTTCATTCCAAGATATTACAGGTCAACGCATTACGAAGGTGGTCAGCACGCTGAAAACGATTGAAGATAAAGTTGACCGCTTAGTAGAAGTTCTGGGGAATAAGCTTCCGGTAGATACTCATCATAGTGAAGAGGGTGACGCCGAGGAAGAAGACACACGCGTCGGCGATGAGCGTTTGCTCAATGGCCCGCAAATGGCTGAAGATGCCATTTCCCAAGATGAAATTGACAAGCTTTTAGCAAGCTTTGATTAAGAGAGCTTGGCTCAAATACATCATTCTTTAAAACATCGCTAAATCAGCGGTGTTTTTTTATGTGCTTATGCTTTGGTTTGGATGAAAACTCGCCTATACTAAAGAAATGGCAAATCAGTTTCTTGCATTATCGTTATTCATCATGTTGTTATCGTTCTTTATCATATTGAACACGCTTTCAACATATGATGATCGTCGCGCCGAGCCTATTCTCAATAGCTTGCTTGATACATTTTCTGTCGAGGATAAAAAGCTCGTCAAGCAAGGCGATACACCGTCTCAAGAAACTGCAGAATCCGAAGGTACATCCTTAGACCAGCTTCAGGATCTTTTTACCTCTACAATTTCAGGTGTAAAGGCAAAGCAAAATAAATTAGGTACAGAGCTTCTTATTCGCGTGCCATATGAGCTCTTTATTGACGAAGTGACAGCAACCCTTATGGCGGATGCACCTGTCACGCCGCGAGCACAAGACGGAAAGGGGTTTCTTGTGCCAACGCTGGTATCTCTGATGAATACTGAAAACGCAATCACGTATAAAATGGATATGCTCGTCAATGTCGAGACGCCGCAAGAGGAAAGTGAAGAACATATGCGCCTAGCCCGCGATTTAGGGTGTATCTCCTATATCATGGAGCAAGCTGGCTTACCGCGTAAACTTATGACATCAGGAATGAATGAAGGTGAGCTTGGCTATATTGATATATATTTTAGGCCATATCACGCATTTGATAGTGAAGAATTTGAAAAGGCATTAGAGCAAAAAGCACAAATTCAAAGCTCGTTTATTTCTACTCAAGGAGCGCGATAAACCATGAGTGATGATTTTGAAAACCCATATCGCAAACTTGCTGAAGAGGCTGATACGCCAGATGTCACTTGGCATGATAAAGAAGAAGAGAAAAAAACTGAGCCTAAAGATGATGGATACAGCCCTGACTCGCCGGTAAATCACGCTCTGGATAGTATTCATCATCCTCCGCAAACAAGAATGCATCGGGCAGGGATGTTCGGTGAATATGACAGTGATGAAGATGAAGAGCCAGCCTCGCTCTGGCTTGTTACTTTTACAGATGCTATGGCGCTGATGTTGACCTTTTTTGTACTTCTTTATGCGATGAGCACGCCCATAAAAGAAGACTGGGAAGATATTCAAAATGGTATAAATCGCTATTACGGAAAGCACGAAAGTCCCGCTTGGTATAAGGGCGAACAGGATGTTATCGATATTGATAAGTTGGATTTTTCACGCGCTTTAGATCTCACATATCTTAAATCCCTGATTATGGATGTAAGACGTAAAAATGAAGCGCTTCACAACATCGTTTTATTCCCGCAGAAAGAATATCTCGCAGTGTCTTTGCCGGAAGATTTGCTCTTTGAGGCTGGTAAAGCTGAGGTCTCTGAAAAAGGGCGCCAAGCTCTCTTTATTATTGGTGGATCACTCTCCAACATCAGAAACCGCATCGAAGTGATTGGCCATGCTGACCCTAATCCTATTCCTGTAAGCGCGAGTGGATCAGGGGCAATTGAAACAAATTGGGAGTTATCTTTACGCCGTGCTATGGCGGTCTCACAAGTTCTGGAGAATGTAGGCTATGAGCGTTCTATAACCGTTAAGGGGCTATCAAGCGGTCGCTATGATGAGCTGCCGCAAGGCTGGGCGGCTTCTAAGAAGGACTCGGTCTCACGCCGCGTCGATATTTTAATCATGCGCGATAGCGGGGCTATACGCCAAAGATTAAGCTTTGATAATGCTGAATAACTCCGCTAAGTTTCACTGTGTTTTCTTGTTCTTTCACTAAACATATGGCACGCTAAAATATGCGCCTGATTTTCCTATCGCAGCTTATATTCGTATTCTTATTATCGATTGCCTCGCTTCCAGCAATGGCAACGGATGTGGCTGTGCGCGAAGGGCGCCATGATGGTTTTACCCGCTTGGTCTTTGATTGGCCAAGCAGCGTATCTTATGATATTCAAGAGCAGGGCTCTGGCAGCTATATCATCAGCTTTAATCAAGATGCTGAGCTAGATGATAGCGAGCTAAAAGGTCAAAGCATTACAAATTTACAAAATTTAGAGCTTCTCTCTTCATCCCCTTTGAAAGTGAAGTTAACTCTGCCCGCAAAGGCCTCTCTCAAGCCGCTCGCACTTGGTGATCGTGTGATCTTCGATCTTTATGATCCTCCATCAGGGGGTATCACACCCGATAAGCCTTATGAGAGCGCTCAACGCGAAAGGGTAGCGCCTACGCAAGTCGTGAGCGCGCCAACACCATCGCAAGCCGCTCTAAAATCAGTCGCGCCAAAATCAAACGCTGCGCCTAAAACGCCAGCTAAGCCCGTAGAGAATAACCAGCCCAAAACCGCTGCCGCTATAACGCCCAAAGAAGCAATACCATCACCAGCGAATGCAAAAACAATCAGCCTTAAAGCCAATAGCGAACCAACATTGATGACTTTATCTTCAAGTACATCATTCGGCGTTGCAGCCTTTGAGCAATTCGGAAAAATATGGCTGATTGCAGATCGAGAAGACCCGCTACTAACCCCGCAAATAAGCGGTGAAAATGCACCTGCTTTCGGCGCATTACAAACACAATCAATTGAAAATGGGAAAGCCTTTAGCGCCGCTCTACCAGAGCAAACAGCATTGAAATATAAAGGCCAGGGCGGCGGCATTTTATGGCGCTTATTCATCGCGCCAGATGTCAGCGTACCAGACTCTATCGAACCCATAAGGACAGGCGTCGACCCGCTCAGCCCACGAGGCGGGCGTATCATATGGCCACTTCAATCCTCCGCGCAAATGCTAGAGCTTGATGATCCTGCTCTAGGCGGTGAGCTGATTGTCATCACAGTGAAAGATTCAAAAGATTTTACTGGTCGCAGTCAAGATTACGTCGATTTCACTGTCCTGCCATCACCAATTGGTATGGCTATAAAGCCTAAAGTAGATGATTTAAAAGTACGCTTGGTCAGAGGTGGTGTTGAAATTTCAAGACCAACCGGCCTTGCGATCTCTGAAGAATCTCGTGCAAAAATGGCGCGCCGCACGATGCAAAGCAAGGCCAATAAAATGGCACTGGATGAAAATAATCCTGAGCAAAGAATCTATGAGTTTGATAGCTGGAAGATGGGTGGCCCCTCAGCCTTACAAGAAAATAGAACTGTGATCTTAAGCCGTATCGCAGATTTGAGTGGCTCTGAGCGTGCAGAAAATCTGATGATGATGGCCAAAGCCTATCTCGCAAATAGTATGGCTGCCGAAAGTATCGGGATGCTAAACTTTGCAAAGTTAGAGCTTCCGGGCATAGAGGATACACCAGAGTTCAAAGCCTTGAGAGGGGCGGCGAATGCGCTGAATTGGAAAAGTGCGGATGCCTTTGAAGAGCTTTCAGGGGAAGTGCTGCGCAAGTTCCCAGAGATTAATTTGTGGCGTGCATATACACTGGCTGATCTGGGGGATTGGCAGCAAGCAGCAAAAGTTCTCCCCCCAAATACTTTAAGCCTACTTTATGGCTATCCGCCATTAATCCAAAGCCGTCTCGCACTCAGTGCCGCCGAAGTCAGATTGCGTTCAGGCGATATTAAAAATGCAGGGCTTCTTTTGGATATGGTGGAAGAGAATGCCCGCCGTATCAGCACACCTTTACGCTCGGAGTTAGCATATCTCAAAGGGGAAAAAGCCCGTCAGCAAGGCGATCAGGATAAAACAATTGATCTATGGCTAAAGCTTGCTAAAGGGGATGATGATCTTTATCGCGTAAAATCATCTCTCGCGCTTACACGCCTTTTATTCGAAGATGGCAAGCTCTCTGCACGCCGTTCAATCGATAAGCTTGAAGGCTTGAGATATGCATGGCGCGGCGATGATCTTGAGGCAAATGTGAATTATTGGCTCGGTAATATGTACTTCAATGAAGGGCAGTTTGTTAAAGGTCTTAATATTATGCGTGATGCCACGACCTATACAACAAACCCGATCTTAGCACAGCGTATCGCCAATGATATGAGCGATTCATTTGTAAATCTTTTTACCGATGAGGGGCTGGAAAATGTAACGCCGCTTGATGCTGTAACGCTCTATGAGCAATTCTCTGAGCTTGTCCCGCCATCAGAGCGCGGTAATCGTTTGGTTGAAAAACTCGCTGAGCACTTGGTGAAAGCTGACTTGCTGGATAGGGCAGGGAGCTTGCTTGATTACCAAGTTAAACACCGTTTAGAAGGTTATGATCTCTTTAGAACAGCAATGCGCCTTGCGGCTATTCGCCTTATTGATGAGCGTCCGGATGATGCCATGGCTGCTATTGAAACTGCAGAAGCAAAATATAAAGAGTTGCCTGAAGAGCTGCAAACCGAAAATAATAAACTCAATCTGACTTTGCTGCGCGCGCGCGCTTTATCAAAACAAGGCCGCCCTGATCAAGCTTTGGCTATGCTGCAAGATATGAAGACTATTCCTGATGTAAACCGTCTGCGTGCAGAAATCGCGTGGGGGGCTTCCTATTGGGATGATTCTGCAGAAGCGTTGGATGATGTGATTAAAGATCAAAATATCTCGCTAACCCGCCCATTAAGCGAAGAGAATGCTTCGCTCATTCTACGCCGCGCTATTGCTCTTAATCTTGGCAATGACCGTGTAGCACTGGCTAATATGCGTGAACGCTATACAGAGAGCATGATGCAAACCGAAAAGGCTAAAATCTTTGAGATTATCTCTCGCCCGCGTCAAAATATCACGCTTGCGGATCGCGAGACATTGCTCTCAATTGTTTCGGAAGTCGACCTCTTTGCAGATATTCTAGATGGCCTTAAAAACGGCCAGCCTCAATAAGAAAGTTGTTTAAAGCTCATAATCTCATTCATTTTAAAAGATAAGCGCAAGTAATCCCTGATAGACTCTTAGCGAGCGAGAATTATATATAATATTTTCATAATAATTGACAATACTCTGCATTCTTGTTAACTCTCTTAATATTCAAGGGTTATGAGATGTCTAATGAGAGGGCATGCAATGAGCGGATCACTTAATAATATTCGTGCTATTCTTACTGAAAATGGGAATATGAAATTTTTATCGGGTGTTTTCTTTACTACGGGGATATTCTTTATATCGAAAGCCCATATAAAAAACACGACAGATATGGAAAATACCATTTCAATATACGTACCTAAAGATCAAAGAGAAGAATTAAAAAAAGGTTCAGGCGATCCTGCGGAGCTCTATAAAATCTTTGCTGAGCAAGTTGACCCTCTAATTACCGCTGGTGGACGAAGCGCTACAGTGGAAGTTACAGTTGATGGTGATGTCACTTTAATTCAACACGCGCCAAAAGCGCCACTGGTCTTGGAGCCTTCCGGATCTTAATAAAAAAAATCTTTAGGAAAGCGGTGTGAGCGCGACTTGATCAAAGCTGCGCACCAGCGTGCCGGTAATCAAATACCAGCCATCAACAAGCACGAAAAAGATAATTTTAAACGGCAAGGAAACCGTGGTTGGTGGCAGCATCATCATACCCATCGACATCAAGATCGAGGCAACCACCATATCGATGATCAAGAAGGGTAAAAACAGCATAAAACCTATCTCAAAAGCGCGGCGTAGCTCTGAAATCATAAAGGCAGGAATAACCACATGAAGAGGTGTTTCCATGACATCTTCAGGAAGCTCTGTCTCATTCATACGTAAGAATAACTCGACATCTTGCTGGCGTGCATGTTTAAGCATGAAGGCTTTAAAAGGCTCAACACCGCGCTCAAATGCTGTAACCTCGTCAATATCTTCATTAATAAGCGGCGCTACGCCATTCTCATACGCGCTTTGTAATGTCGGCGCCATAATGAAAAAGGTTAAAAATATAGCCAAGGAAATCATCACCGAGTTTGGCGGCGTTTGCTGAATACCTATCGCAGTTCTTAAAAATGATAAGACGACAACAATACGTGTAAAGCTAGTCATCATCACCAGAATTGATGGCGCCAGTGAGAGCACCGTCAAAAGCAAGATCATCTGCACGACACGACCAGTTACAGTCCCACCACCTGGGCCTGATAAATCAACGCTAAAGCTTTGCGCGACTGAGCTTTCCGGAGTGAGGAGAATAGGCAGCGCCGCAAGCGCTAGAGCCAGCGTAATGCGCAAAAAATTGCGCTTACTAGGCGCCGCTTTACAGGCTTTGTTTACGTGCTGTCTTTTCTTGCTGTGAATCATGGATCCCATTATCTGCAGGGATGATCCCCGTTTCAATAACTGTTTCACCATTTGCACTGATTATCACCAGATGTTGTACATCATCACGCTGAACCAGCACCATTTGACGGCGCGCATCTATAGCTTGGCGCTCGATGATTTTAAGGCGCTTGCTAGAGCCATTGGTGCTCATCCCTGTATTCAAACCGAGCTTTTTGATGATAAACGCCAGACCGCTTATCAGCCCTAAAACCAGTATGAGCGCGGCAAACATCTTTAAATATTCGCCGAGCATTGATCCGGATGTGAGTGTTTCTGCGTCCATTAAATCTTACTCTTTTAAATGCTCGTGTTTAAATTTTTGCAATAACTCAACGAGAATATCAAGCTGCGTGATCATATCTGCCATTAAAGGCTGATAGAGCGCCAAATCCTGCTGAGGTTGCGCCATAATCTGTTTGCAAACCCGATCCGCCTCCCGCTCAATATCAGGCATACTGATAATCTCACCGCGATGCACCAGCTCTTGCGCTTTTATAATAAAAGCAATAAGAGACTCAAGCTCTGCTATAAGCTGATCACGCTGGCTGCTATTCATCCTCATCCTTACTATCATGGCCTATAGGCGAATTGAAAGGATCAGCTAACCCATTAGCTTTGTAAACATAGGATAAAATCTCCGCCACAGCCATAAAAGCCTCAGAAGGGATCGGGCTATCCAGATCAATATGGGCGAGCATCTCGGCCAAAGCGCTATCTTCTCTCACCTTAACGCCATTTTCAAAAGCAAGCTGCAAAATTTGCTCGGCAATAATTCCCCTACCAGAGGCCGTTATAACCGGCGCATCACCTTTTTCCGCCCCCTCACTAAGGGCGATAGCTGTTTGTCTTTTGGGTTTTTTCTTTATATTTAAGGGGGTTAGCTCGTCTTCACGTGTGTTCTTACGACCATCATCATATTCATCAACCATTTGGCACGCCCTGTGCATTATTTTCCATGTGACCGCTTAAAAACAAAAACACGGCACATTTGGTAAGTATAAGTAAGGTATAAAACAATGACGACAGAAAATCTTGCACTTTTTAGAGGCATTGGCGCAAAAATGGATTATCTCAATCAGCGTCAACGCGTCATCGCGCAAAATATTTCCAACTCAGACACACCAGGCTATCAAGCACAAGATATGACGGGTGCTGATTTCAAAACAGCGCTAAAAGATATCATCCGCGATACAAAAGGCGTGAAGGCCGTCTCTGTGGAAGGGACAAATTCTGCCCATATACCTGCGCCAAATGCTGTGAATACAGGCCGTGAAAAAGAAGCAAAAGACACTTATGAAGTAGCGCCAAGCGGTAACGCTGTCGTCATGGAAGAACAGCTCATTAATTCAGGTCAAAACCTTATGGACTACAACATGATGGCAAACTTGCTACAGAAAAATGTTGGCTTCATTAAAACATCACTCGGAACGGGGAACTAATCATGAAACTTAAAACAATTCTCGACACATTTATCACAGACAAAAAAGCACAAAAACTCGCAGATCATGCACATGAGCTAAGCATGCAGCTTTGTAGAGATGCGAAGTTTATCTATGGCCTAGAAGAAGATGAAGTCATCGAAACAGGCTTTAGCTTTATTGAACAAAAACAAGCGCCAACAGCACAGAGCGCAGCAGCATAAATTAAAAAGACAAGGTAAGGAGTAATCGCTATGGGTTCAGAAATTTTAAACGCAATGAAAATATCGGCTTCTGGTATGCGTGCTCAAGGGACACGCCTTCGTGTGATCTCAGAAAACGTGGCGAATGCTGATACGACAGGTGAGGCACCAGGATCAGAGCCTTATCGTCGCCAAACAATCTCATTCAAAAATGAAATGGATAAAAACCTCGGCGTAAAAACAGTTTCGGTTAATGAAATCGGTCAAGATATGGCTTCAGATTTTAAACTGAAATATAATCCAGATCATCCTGCAGCTGATGAAAATGGCTATGTGAAAATGCCAAATGTGAATTCTATCGTCGAAGTGATGGATATGCGTGAAGCGCAGCGCTCTTATGAGGCAAACTTAGGCATGATCCAGCAATCAAAATCAATGATGATGAAGACAATCAATCTGCTAGGTGCATCACAGTAATGCATTAGGCATTGCGCCTGAGAATATGCTATAATGAAAGAGTTAAATCGTAAAACGAGATAAGGAATATGGTCGATAGAATAATAGATACGAATGCAGCGCTCAGAGCCTATGGCAATACAAGCAATATGGCGAAAATAGCGAGCGGCTCAGAAGATGATTCGACCTCATCCTCTTCATCAGGAAGTGCCGGAGGCGTTAGCTTTTCTGACTTTCTAAAAGATAAAGCCCGCGAATCTATTGATGTTATGCGAACATCTGAACAAATGTCTGCAAAAGCCGTAACAGGCGAGGCTGATATTACAGATGTAGTGCAAGCGGTAACAGACGCAGAATTAACCCTGCAAACAGTAGTTTCAGTGCGTGATCGCATGGTGTCCGCTTATCAAGAGATCATGCGTATGTCGATCTAGTATGGCGCTGCTATACAGACGATCTGACTAGCGCACAGCATGTATCTAGGCGGGATAACTTTGAACTTATCCTTTTCAGCGTCATTGGCCTTATCCTATACTTACAGCCAATGATTATAGGTCGATAAACTCGATATCTTCGAAGAAAATGGATCCAGCCTCATGAATGAAACAGAGATCATAGAAACCGCGCGCCAAGCTCTCCTTGTAATTATCGAGATGAGTATGCCTGTGCTTTTGATTGGTCTTGTTGTCGGTGTTTCGATCGCGCTCGTACAAGCGCTGACACAAATCCAAGAAATGACCCTTGTCTTTGTGCCTAAGATTTTAGCCATTCTATTAGCGCTTTTCTTCTTCCTGCCTTCGATGATGCATACATTGATTATATTCACTCAAGAACTTGCAGACAGGATGATTGGCCTCAGTTAGCGTAATAAA
>NZAJ01000027.1 GCA_002687495.1 Micavibrio sp.
AACCGTTCTAACGCCAGTTATGAGCGGTTTTTTAATGCCTAAAACCCCAGTTTCTGCGCGGTTTTCAGACCATAGCTGTTCACAAGCTCAGGCAACACGCTCCCCCAAAAACACCATCTTTTTCAAAAAATCACGCCATTCTCTCAGAAAGCTGTCGGCTGGATGGTATTCGACCGACAGCTATTTACCCTTTGTTTTTACTGTATTTTCTTCAATGCCATTTTTCAAAGTTCGTAATCTCAAACCGCATCTCCGAAAAAAAGTTAGAAAAAAATCTATGTTTTATCGTCGTTTTTTAGATCAACCGGATACCTGACTAGAAGTGAGAGTTTCCGCTGGACTAAGTGCCAAAGCGAAGCATTCATGTCTAACATAAAAACGGAAGGGAAAACCGATGTATAACAATGATATAGAAAAGGACATTGCGCTTCTGCCTTATCAGAAGACAGAGTATTTACGTGACCTATGGCAAAGCTATTTTGATTGCCCGCCGCCTAAATTTAATAAATCCACTTTGGTAAACAGGCTGGCTTATCGCATGCAAGAAATGGAATATGGCGGCCTGCCCCAAGATATAAAAGACCGCATTTATGATGCTGTTCATGGCAAAACGCCAAAGCGTAAACAGATTGTTGATAAACCAGTCGCTGGCACAAAGTTAATTCGCGAACATGATGATATCGAGCATCACGTTACGGTTCTGGTGGATGGATACGAATATCAGGGCGTTGTTTACAGGAGCCTGAGCGGTATCGCCCGCAAAATCACTGGCACAAACTGGAACGGCAATGCCTTCTTTGGTCTGACCAGATCCGTAAAGGAGCGCGTAGCATGAGAGCAAAGAAAGACACAATACGCTGCGCAGTTTACACGCGTAAATCTACTGAAGAAGGTTTGGATCAGAATTATAACACGTTGGACGCTCAGCGCGATGCTGGAGAAAATTATATCAAATCACAGCAACATGAAGGATGGGAAATACTGCCCACACGTTATGACGATGGCGGTTTTACGGGTGGGAATATGGATCGCCCCGCACTCAAGCAACTGATGGAAGATATTAAAGCGGGTAAGATCGATGTGGTGGTGGTTTATAAAATTGACCGTCTTTCGCGGTCGTTGGCTGACTTTGCCCAGATGGTACAGGTTTTTGATGAACATGATGTGAGCTTTGTATCCGTCACGCAGCATTTCAATACAAAGGACTCAATGGGCAGACTGACGCTGAACATTCTCTTTAGCTTTGCACAGTTTGAACGTGAGGTCATTGGCGAACGTATCCGCGATAAATTCGCCGCCTCCAAGAAAAAAGGCATCTTCATGGGCGGTGCTATCCCGCTGGGTTACCAAGTGAAAAACAGAGAGCTTTATATTGATAAGGATGAAGCCAAATGGGTGCGCCATATTTTCCAGCGCTTTGCCACGCTAAAATCTATGAAGAAGCTTCTGGTTGAGCTTGAAAAAGATGGCTTTCGCACCAAGCGCTATGTCAGCGGCACAGGAAAAGAGCGCGGTGGTAAAGTTGCGAACAGACAGTATCTATATCGCCTTTTGAAAAACAAGATCTACATTGGGAAAATCGTTCACAAAGACCAAGTCTATGAAGGATTGCATGAAGCCATAATTTCTCAAGAATTGTTCGATAAAGCCAATGATGTTTTTAAAGAAGATCGGGTGGCACGCGGTAATTATACGCGCAACCGTCATCCTGCATTATTGCGAGGTCTCATCACATGCGAATGTTGTGATTGCGCTATGACACCAAGCTTCACAGTTAAAGGTCGCCGGACATACCGTTACTACACGCCTACAAAGGCCATTCACCAGCACTATAAGGCTTGCGAGGTTGGTCCTTTGCCCGCAGGTGAGATTGATGCGCTGGTGGTCGGGCATTTAAAGCAACTGATCACTTCACCTGAAATTCTAAGCAAAACACACGGCATTATTCAGGCGCATGAAGATGCGCCGACAGGGTTTGGCTTAGAAGAGCTTCGCAAAGAGATCAAAGATTTCGATGTGTTTTGGAAGGCGCTGGGACTGGAGCAGCAACAGCGTATTGCCGAGCTGCTGGTTGAGAGCGTCGCCGTCAATACGGATGCGGTAAAGATCAATCTGCGCATGGATGGATTTTCAACAATAACGAATAAGCTAAAGGGAAAAACAGATGAGCATGCAAGCCTATGATGATGAAACCAAGATTTTAAGTATTACCGTGCCAGTGAGTTTTAAACGGCGTAAAAGCCGTAAAACAATCGTCTCACCCAACGGTAAAAATATCAAAGCCATTGTAGAAGCTGAAGGGCCGAAACAGGATATGACATTTGTATCAGCGCTGGTGAAAGCATTTGGTTGGCAAGAGAAGCTAGATTCAGGCAAATACGCATCCCCAAAAGAGCTGGCTGAAAAAGAGAAAACAGAAATTACGCATATGTATCGGCTGATGCGTTTAACACTGCTTGCACCTGATATCATTCAAGCGATTATGGATGGGCAGCAGCCACGGGCTTTAACGCTACAGAATGTGGTGCGCGGCTTCCCAGTATCATGGCGAGAACAAAGGACAATGTTTGGATTTGATGATCCTGTGTAATTTATAACACATAGCTTTTGCGTAACTGGCGTCTCTTTTGAGGCGCTTTTTTATGCATTCAGATCGTCATTTTTTAGATCTTTCGGTTACCAGCGTGAATAGGAACAAAAAAGGAGATCCTATCATGCAAGATAAACCCAAACCGGCTCAGAATATGACTGCTTCAGAGCGCATTGAAGAAATATCAAAAATCATTGCGCTGGCGATTATTGCCAAAAAGAAACGAAATATATGACGGTTAAAGCATTCCTTTGTATGACAAAAATGTAGTTGAAGCGCTTTATGTGCTCAAAAAATAATTGCAATTTCAGTTAACACAAGGGTTTTAGGTATTTGGCAATGTTGCAATGCGCTCATTGCTTCAACCAAGAGCTGTAACCCGCTGTATTTTTTGCATCCTTCCCTCTGTGCGGAAATCCCTCCGCATCCAAAACAGAGGAATGAAGGATGTCGAACAATCGTTACGGCGGCGTGGATTCCTACGCCGCTTTTTTTATTGGTTATAAAGTGAAACAGCTGATTAGAAGTCCATTTTTTACATACGATGATTATGAAGATCTACAGCAAGAGTTAATGCTTGCGTATCTTTTGGCATGGCCAAAGTTTGATAAAAATCAGGGTGACAGGAGAAGCTTTATAAAGACCTCAATCAATAACAAAGCTCATAAGATCATAAGGGATGCAGAAACACAAAAGCGCTGGACTGGAACAAAAAATGTTTCTCTTTCAATGCCTTTTCAATCAGATGAAGCAAATAATGATGCGCTAATCGATAAAATTTCAAGTGATCAAAACATATGGAACAATCCAAGTTCCTTGGAACAGTATCGAGAAATTGAGATTAACATTGATATGAAAAAAATATCTCAAGACATGCCTAAGGAATTGCAAGATTTATATTCCTTAATGCAAGAACACACTATTTCGGAAATAGCAGATATTTTAAAAATACCTCGGACAACCCTGTCGAGCAAAGCAAAAAAGCTGCGAAAATATTTAGAAAAATCAGGTGCTAAAGAGTTAATGAAAAAATAATAAAAAAAACGTCCCTGGTCGTCGTCGTTTTTTTAACCAACCGGGTACCTGCCTTTTAGGACCAACAAAACCTAAAAGGAGAAAACATGACACTGTCCGTAGAAGAAAAAATCAATATTGGCGATGCCGTTTTTAAATGGGTGCAGCACACACCAGTGGGGCATCTGAAAAATTTGGATGATGATGAGCTGGAGATGATACGACAGCATCTGATCAAAGAGGTGCGTGAAGTCGGACGAGCTTTGCATTGGATCGATGGGATTATCAAACTCAAATCTATTGAGCGTGAACAGCAACCTTCCAATCCTATCGTGGAGGTGCGCTCATGAACGAAAAGACCGTTACCGTAAAACAAAAATACGTTGAAGATCGCATCCGCGAAGCTGCACGAACATTGCATCGCC
Source organism: Micavibrio sp. (assembly GCA_002687495.1). Taxonomy (GTDB): domain Bacteria; phylum Pseudomonadota; class Alphaproteobacteria; order Micavibrionales; family Micavibrionaceae; genus TMED27. The sequence continues at coordinate 4,030 of NZAJ01000027.1, forward strand.
TGCCTGAAGAACGAGTGCAAGGCTATTTCAGCGCGTGGCCTGCCATCAAACGCGATGAAATGGAAATCCTGCAGATGGAAAAACAGCCCATGCGGATCAGGCCGACCTCCAATGACATCACCGAAATGGAAGAAGTGCTGTTTGTATGGCTGCGCTGGTTGGATGTGGATGAGCGCAAACTTGTCTGGCAACGTGCCGAACGTGTGCGCTGGAAGCTGATTTGTAACCAGCTCGGTGTCGGGCGCACAAAGGCGTGGGAGATGTATAAATGTGCGCTGGGTAAAATTGCCGCACGAATATGAGCCAATTGACGTTTGCCCCAATCCCCAATGATATCTTGCGCCGTACGGATTTAAGTCACGGCGCAAAGCTCTGCTGTGCGCGGTTAATTCAATATGCCAACAAGGATGGCCAGGCTTTTCCCAAGCTTAAAACGCTGGGCGAAGAGCTTGGCTGTTCCCCCAGGAATGTGCAGCGTTTCATTGCCGAATTAGAAGATCACAAGCTGCTGACAATACAGCAACGTGGCCGTGGGCAATCGAATATCTACCATGTGGATAAGTCGATACTTATCCACAGCTCAAAACTTACCACGACAAATCTGTCCACTCTAAACCGGACAGATTCGTCCACTCCAGACACGACAGATCCGTCCACACCATATAAAGGAAGAAAAGAACACCTTAAAAAAGAAATAGAAAAGATAACAGCTGGGGTTGTGCGTAACATGCGCATGCCGCGATGAGGAAAGATCATCAATTGACTTGATAGCTTCCGAGAATGAAGCGTTACTGCTACCAACAAAGGAGACAAACCAATGACAAACACACAGGAAAAAAGAACCGCGCTGGACGCCTTTATCGAACACAAAGCCCACATTGACGAGATGCTGGAGCGCCTGCAAGCGGCAAGCGCCGATCATTTTGAAACCAACCCTGATGACATACGCTGGGGCGACGCAGGGTTTTTGGCAGACATTGCCAGAGACCTACAACATATCACCGACCGTGTTTTCAAGGAGGGTGAATATGCCTAAAGCCACCCAACAACAAATCGATCAGCTTTTAACGGAAATCGCCAAGAAGCATTTGAGCCTTGAAACGCTGGAAGCCCGCAACAGCGACAGCCTTGATTTTCACGATGTGGCCGTCTGGTCTTTGAAAGAGGCTTTGCAGGAGGCGTATGAGGCAGGCTTCAATGCCAAAAGATAACGTATCTTATTTTTATCGTTAAGCGGGTTAATGTATATAATAGTTTACATTAAGCGGTATATTTGGACATTTTAATGACTATTGAGGGCAAGCTGATGGGCAGAAGAACGGCAGTGTTATCACCAACACTTGAAGCGTTATTACCGCGCGTTGGTGAAAATATTAAGCTGGCCCGCCTGCGCCGCAAAATCACAGCAAGTATGTTGGCGGAGCGCGCTGGAATGACGCGCACAACGCTGCGTAAAATTGAAAATGGTGACAGCGGTGTGACATTTGGCGCGTATGCCAGTGTATTGTTTTGCCTCAACTTAGAAGATGATCTATTGCTTTTGGCTAAGGATGATACGCTGGGACGAAAATTACAGGATATAGGCCTTACCGTTCCCAAGAAGCGGGTGGCAAAGAAACAGTAATCTGGGTTCAAACCCTGACATGCGTTAAAGCGCATAAATTGCGCCAATAAATGCGTTATAATGCATATTTGTAAGCGTTTTTCACAAAATGGCTGAAATATAAGTGTTTTTCATGGATTGTAAGTGTATTTCATGAAATTACTCTCGGAAAATAAACTCATAAATGTCAGTTACTTGCACTCAAATATTATTAACCATCTATATAAGTTACTATGATACAATGATTAAAGGGCTTGAAAATTAAATGAAAATGTCGTATATTTGTAATTATAGATGTCGTATATTTGCAAGGATTAGCTATGGCGATTAAAAACACATTAGAAGGAAAAATCACTTATCGCGTTAAACGTAGCGCGTTAAGCGTCTTTGTGCGCCAAGATTTTGAAGACATTGGGGGCTATGACCAAGTTGGTCGTATTCTACGACAGTTGGTACAAAAAGGCTTATTGATTAATATTGGCTATGGCGTATATGCACGTGCTAAACAATCTGCACTCAGCGGGGCAACAATACCTGAAAAGCCTTTGCCAGAGTTAGCTCAAGAAGCCCTGAATAAACTGGGCATTAAGATTATGCCGTCAAAGGCACAAAAGTTTTACAATGAAGGAAAATCAACGCAAGTTCCAACGGGACGTGTGATCGGGGTTAAAGGACGTATTTCTCGTAAGATTGGTTATAATGGAAAGTACGTATCCTTTGAACAATATGCTTAATCGTGATCTTATTCTTGAAGCTGCTGCTGAAACAGGTATTGATCCTGCGTTCATTGAAAAAGACTGGTATGCGGTACAGCTACTTAAATCGATTGGCAGTTTTGAAAATGATCGTGGCGTTGGCACCATTTTCTCTGGCGGAACCAGTCTGTCAAAAGGTTTTGGTTTAATAAAACGCTTCTCAGAAGACTTGGACTTCATTTTATACTCACCGGATCAAGTATCTGTTGGTGGCAGGCGTTCGTTTAGAAAATCTGTCATCTCGCATATCATATCTGACCCACGCTTTAGAATTGAAGATGGGCAGGTTCAGCGTGGTGACAGCCATCGTTTCTTCAAAGCTCCAGTCCAATATGACATGAGTTTTGAACAAGAGTTCTTGCGCCCGTACCTACAACTAGAAATGACATTTTCTGAACATAGGTTACCACTTGTAAAGCGGGATGTACGATCTATCGTGTCCGAATTATCGGGTGACGATCCAGAAACACAAATAACTTGCATCTCACCTATTGAAACAGCCTCTGACAAAGTGAGCGCATTAACATGGCGAGTAGTTGTTCGAGACAGGTCTTCAGATAAAGATGATCCCACAATGATCCGCCACCTTCACGATTTGGCGGCACTCAAGGAAACTATCTGGAGCGATAAAAAGCAATTTATTAGTTGCGCTCATCAATCTTTGGAAAGCGATCAAAATCGCCGTGGTGGTGACATTATTGCCAGCATGAGTATCACAGATCGTTTAACAAAAGCGTACGAAATGCTCTCAACTGACGACGCCTATCGAGAAGAATATAGGCAGTTTGTTCAGAACATGTCCTATGCTGATGAGGATGAGCAAATATCGTTTGATGAGGCTCTAAGCTCTTTAGAAAAAATTATAGCTATTCTGGTGTAACTTTTATCTCCGGATCATCCTCAAAATCAATAATTTCATCCATATTATTCATGACTGCTCTCAGTATTTCTTGCTGAATATGCTCCTTTGACGGCGTATCCGTGTGTTTATGAGATCGTTGCATGCCGTATGATATTCCTTCCTCTACGGCGCGGTGTATTATGTGATAAGCCTTTAATTTCATAGCTATTTCCTTTTTGTAAAAACGCTATTTTATATCGCTTCAATATCGAATAACAGCAAGTCAAAACATAAGAGCTTGCGCACGCTTTTCATGAAAATGCCGATTTGCGCACGTTTTTCACAAACTGCGCATAGTTTTCATGGGTTTATTAAACTTGATAATTAATTGCGACGGACTAGTATTGTCTTATATTTAAGTCATTAGGTATTCTAATGATGTTTTTATAAGACAATAGGCAGTATTTTGACTAAGAAAGAAAAGCGTGCATATTCACGATACACAGTTGAGGCTTTGCAGTTGTTGTCATCGTTAATTAAAACAACCCGCGTTGAGAAAAAAATCACTATGCAGGATCTCTGTGAGCGTGCTGCTATCTCAAGGGACTTACTGTCTCGCATCGAGAAAGCTGATCCAGCTTGCAGTATTGGTGTTGTTTTTGAAGTGGCGGCCTTGCTAGGAATAGATTTGTTTCAATCAGACTATTCAGATCTGTTAATTAAGAACAAGCTGATCAAGGAAAAGCTAACTTTGCTCCCGCAACGTGTAAAAAACACAGTCATTGAAGTTGATGATAACTTTTAAGGTTTTTGACCGCTTAACTGCCGCCAGCTCACAAGCCTTTACCAATAAAAAATGTTCGCGAACATTTTTGGAGCGGACAGGACGAACCAAATCGCCTAGTCTAATCAATACAATCGCCGGAGTAGTATCTCAAAGCCACGCAACCATTCACTTTGGGCGTGGCTTTTGCTTTTTCCCTTCCCTGTTATAGCAAAAAAGGTACTTCCGGCGATTGAACCCTATGCGGCGGGCTTAGGCGCAGGAGTTTTTTAGCGCCAGAAGATTTTTTTGGGTACGCGCCCCCACCGCCAATCATCAAAAAACCAGTCAGAGCAACGTGTTCAAGGTGCGTACCTTGGCGCGTACTCATGCGTACCTGACTGCAAAAAAGGAATTTGAA
>NZAJ01000028.1 GCA_002687495.1 Micavibrio sp.
AAAACAGTAGAAACAGCACCTCATGGGCAAAATGCTCATTCTGGACCGATAGGCGGCGTTATACGCGTTGTTGATGGTATTGCCTCTGTAGCGACTGATTTTATGCGTATGGAAGCCTCTGCGGGTATTTTGCTGGTTATTGCCTCAGTGACTGCGATTTTAATCGCTAACTCGCCTTTATATGCAATATACGATCATATTCTTCATGGGATTTATTTCCGCATTGGTTTTGATGAAACAGGCGGAAGCTTTGATCATGAGATCAAGAAAAGCTTGTTGCATTGGATAAATGACGGCTTTATGGCGATATTCTTCTTCCTTGTCGGCCTAGAGATTAAACGAGAGATCGTGACAGGGGAGCTTTCCTCTCGTGCACGCGCTCTTTTACCGGCTATCGCGGCTGTTGGTGGTATGGCAATTCCCGCACTTTTATATTATGCGGTAAACTACCACACCCCTGAAAACCTTGCTGGATGGGCTATCCCAGCAGCAACAGATATCGCCTTTGCGCTGGGTGTCTTGACGCTTTTAGGCAGTAAAGTTCCTGTATCTCTAAAAGTGCTCTTAACAGCGATCGCTGTAATTGATGACTTGGGCGCGATTTTGATTATTGCTTTCTTCTATACAAGCAATCTCTCCATAGCCCCTTTATATTTCGCGGCGGCAGCTCTAGTCGGTTTGCTGTTCTTAAACCGTGCAAATGTAACCCGCAAGCGCGCCCCATATATCATTTTAGGGGTTATCCTTTGGGTGGCGGTGCTTGAATCTGGTGTGCACGCAACCCTCGCAGGTGTAGCGACAGCGCTTTTCATCCCGGTTGCTGATAAGTTCGATGAACGTATTCGTCCTTGTAAAGAGCTTGAGCACGCGCTTCATCCATGGGTCGCATTCTTAATTCTTCCTCTTTTTGCCTTTACCAATGCTGGTGTGCCATTCGATGGTATGGGCTTCCATTCACTGTTTGAACCCACAACATTAGGGATCATTCTTGGCCTTGTTCTAGGAAAGCAAATTGGGATCTTCTCAACCTTGTTCTTGGCTATTAAAACAGGCCTATCTCCTAAGCCTGAAGGGGCAACGTGGTTACATCTATATGCAGTCTCTGTGATGTGCGGTATTGGTTTTACCATGTCCTTATTCATCGGTGGTCTGGCTTTCGCAGACTTGCAACACCAAGCATCAATCCGCTTAGGAGTCTTGGTTGCTTCATTGATATCCGCAGTCCTTGGCTACCTGATCTTCTATTATGCGCCAAAGAAAAAGAGCTAGGGGTCATTCTGGATTTAAAAAATCCGCTTAGATTTACCTTTTCTTCATGTTATCCTGCGAAAGTGTGTATTCTAACACTTCAAAAAGGGCTGTTTCAGCATAAGGATTTAAGGATAATACAATGAGCAAGACTCCCATTACAGTTGCCAGAGGTGACGGCATCGGTCCAGAAATTATGGACGCAACTTTAAAGATTTTAGACGCAGCAGGCGCAGAGCTAGATATCGAAGAAATTGAAATCGGTAAAGCTGTATATGAGCGCGGTATCCCTAATGGTATTGAGCCAAGTGCTTGGGAATCTCTTGAGCGAACAAAAGTATTTTTAAAAGCGCCAATTACAACGCCTCAAGGCGGTGGTTTTAAGTCTCTGAACGTCACAATCCGTAAGCAATGCTCACTATATGCCAATGTTCGTCCATGTGTGGCCTATGCTCCATTTGTGAAAACGAACTTCCCGGATATGGATCTTGTGATCGTGCGTGAGAACGAAGAAGATCTCTATGGTGGTATTGAGTACCGTCAATCGCAGGACGTGATGGCTTCACTAAAGCTTATTTCACGCCCGGGCTGTGAACGTATCATTCGTTACGCATTCGAATATGCACGTGCCAATGGCCGCAAAAAAGTAACATGTATGTCTAAAGACAATATCATGAAGATTGCGGATGGACTCTTCCATAAAGTTTTTGATGAAATTGCTGCTGAATATACAGATATTGAAAATGAGCACATGATCATTGATATCGGTACTGCGAAAGTGGCTGCGCATCCTGAAATGTTTGATGTGATCGTAACGCTAAACCTCTATGGCGATATTATCTCTGATGTGGCTGCGGAAGTAACAGGATCAGTTGGTCTTGGTGGTTCATCAAATATTGGTGAAAATTTCGCAATGTTTGAAGCTGTTCATGGTTCAGCGCCTGATATTGCAGGAAAAGGTATTGCTAACCCGTCAGGTTTGCTTTTAGGTGCTATCCAAATGCTTGTCCATATTGGTCAAGGTGAGGTTGCAGCGAAAATTCATAACGCATGGCTTAAAACAATTGAGGATGGTATTCACACAGGTGATATTTACCGTGAAGAAACCTCAAAACAAAAAGTGGGCACGGATGAATTCTGTGCAGCAGTCTTAGAGCGTCTTGGGCAAGTACCTTCAAGCTTTACACCTGCTGATTACTCAAAAGCTCCAGCTGGCGGTATTAAATTGCCACCACTTAAAACGATCGAGCCTGATGAGAAAAAGCGCGTTGGTGTTGATATTGGCCTGAATTGGGATGGTAACGCTGATGATCTTGCGGGCTTGATGCATGACTGCCTTCAGCCAGACCAAAATCTGAAACTGCAAATGATCTCAAACCGCGGGACTAAAGTGTGGCCAAATGGCAATCCTGGTACATTCTGCGCGGATAACTGGCGTCTACGCTTCTTGGCGGAAGATGAAACGCAGGAAATTCGTACATCACAAGTGCTTGCACTGATGGGCAATATGAATGAAGCGGGTTTTAACTTCACAAAATCAGTGATGCTTCACAGCTTTAACGGAAAGCCTGGCTATACAGTAGCGCAAGGGGAGTAATCTCCTTGCCTTTTGGTGGCTCAAAAAAGGCGAGCTTTGACATCTGAGATAGTTTATCTTAGACTATAGATAGCTGTGGCTGGTTCTCGTCTAATGCGGAAGATTTTGCTTCTTGTTGAGAAGGTCACGGCTCATTTCTCTTGCAGTTACACCCTATAAATGAAATTTATCAATTTATATGGAAGGGTATGGAAGCTCTAGCCGTATAATATAAAAATACTATATAATATATATGGTTAATATAATCGGGAGCTTCGCTTTGAAAAAAATATATAAAACGATTCTGACCGTAACAGCGCTAAGTGCGTTTACGATGGCGCTACCATCTCCTGCGCCAGCACAGGTTATCAAAGGCTTTGAGTTAAAGCACTCTCAGAATTACAACAGAAGAGCGCCAGGTTTAAAAAAGCCAGGTGAAAACCAAGTTGTCATTTTTTCAGAGGAGCCATTCTTTAAAAAAGTGACAATGATGAAGCTTGATCCACCACTGAGTGTGCGTGAGCGAGTGGATAGGCTTTTATACGGTATAAATACAGATGTCCCTCCCGAATATGATCACTATGGCTATGAAATTCGTCGTTATATGTCGACGGTTGGAAATCCCAAAGGGATTACAGACCCGCAATATTTAGAGACACAACTCAAGAATATTAAAAGCGCCCTTATCATTTTGGAATATTGGGGTAAGGCCCTCGAAAAAGAAATTGATGAGATAGAGGCTGTTATACAAGAGCGTGGCGATACTGGGTCAACACGATCTACCTTTAGATATAACCGCGCTTTAGTAAAAGCGTTCCTTGTTGAAACGCGTAGCTGGATAGAGAATAATCGTATGTTACTGGAAATGCTACAAGATCTAGGGCCAAAGGGCTATAGCTACAATGAAGAAAATGGCTATATTGGTTTTCTGAATAAAGAAGACCTTCAGCAATTCGTCGCCATCTATGAGTCAAAGATGAAAGCTCTAAGGCAGATGCGTGACTATCTGCCATTCCAGATGATGATCTACTAGAAGGGGCTAGTGCTGGTTTTTTGCAGCTTGCACCGTATTGGCGAGTAGGCAGGCAATCGTCATTGGGCCAACGCCGCCCGGCACGGGTGTAATGGCGCCAGCAACATCTTTAACCTCGTCAAAATCAACATCACCACATAATTTTCCATCATCTTGGCGGTTAATGCCGACATCAATGACAATAGCGCCATCTTTAACCCAGCTTGCTTTAACCATCTTGGCTCGGCCAACAGCCGCCACTAATATATCAGCTTGCTTGCAGACCTCTTCAAGGTTTTGAGTTCGGGAATGCGCCGTTGTGATTGTACAGTTTTCAGCCAATAGCAATTGTGCCATAGGCTTTCCAAAAAGAAGTGAACGTCCAATGACGACAGCGGATTTGCCGCTTAAATCTTGCTCAATTTCTTTAATCAGCATAAGTGAGCCTTGCGGCGTGCATGGGACTAAGCCACTCTTATCACCAGCCACCAACTTACCTTGGTTTATAAAGCTAAGCCCATCAACATCCTTGGCAGGATCAATCATTTGTACAAGCGCATCGCTATCTAAATGTTTCGGCACAGGAAGCTGTAAAAGGATTCCATTCACATCCGCATTATTATTAAACGCTGTAATGGCTTCCTCAACATCTTGCTGAGTAGCGTCTTCCGGCAGGCGTGTCTCATAGCTTTGAATGCCAACAGCTTCACAGGCTTTAATTTTATTGCGCACATAAACATGGCTCGCAGGATCATCTCCAACCAAAATAACAGCCAAGCCAGGCTTCTTACTCATAGAAGAAACTTCGTTTGCGAGTTGCTCTTTTAATTTAGCGGCGACAGCTTTGCCATCAATTAATGTGCTCATGTAAATAGGCTCCAGATATTAGACGAGCAGTGCAAATAGCATACCGCGTAAAAGATTTAAACCTAAAATAACAATTAAAGGCGTTAAGTCTAATCCGCCTATTGGAGGAACATACTGGCGTAAAGGCTTGTAAACAGGATCAGTCGCTTTAGCGAGTAGGCTTAAAAGATTTTGTGCTTGAGGGTTTTCAACGTTAATGACTTTGAAAATAACAAGCCACTGAATGACAACCTGTAAAATGATAATGCCAATATAAATATCAACGGCTAGAGAAAGCAGCTGTAATATTAAACCCATGATAAATCCCTTTATTAAAAGCATGTTAAGTATATTTGGTATACACTCAAAAGGGTGTAAAAGTAAAACACCAAGTTATTGCAGGGTGTAAAGGGGATTTTTCGTGTTAGCAATTGAGCCTGTAACGGTTATGTCTTTGATGGTTTTGGCCGCTTCACCATCATCTGAGTTCTGCCAGCAGCCAAAGCCAGCGCAAATTAATATAAATCCCACATCAAAGGCCGTGAAATATGATTATTCGCAATCATTAGCGGATTTACAGCTTCGTAAAGTGGATACAATAAATCCATATGGCTATGATAAAAAAACGCACACAAATGGCTATATGGATGGCGTGATTGATATGCGAACATCTGTAAAGTTGGGACATAAATTTTTGCCTAAATATAACGCATATTGTCTTTGGTATGAATCAATCGATATTAGTATAAATCTCTATCCTCACATCGTGATAGCAAAAGAGGTCGCGGATGATAAATGCATGCATAAGGCTGTGAAAACCCATGAATTAAAGCATGTCAAAGTTGATAAGCAAATAGCAAATAAATACGCAAAATCTATTGGAAAAACAATTTATGACGGTTTGAAATCAAGGGGGTTTCTCGTAGGGCCTATTCGCGCTGAACAAGCTGAAGAGGTGGCAACGCGAATGAAAGAAACCGCTGTGCAGCTCACTGATCTTGAATATAAAAAGCTAGAAATTGAACGCGCTGAACGGCAGCAAGCTGTAGACACTTTGCAGGAATATGAGCATGTGAGTGCACAATGCCCAGATTATAGATCGCCCGCCCTAAAAGAGTAGTTGCTCTTTTAAAACCTTATTCACCCATCTCTTTCGCCTTTTGCCGAGCTTCTTCGACATATGGCAGCAGATCAGCGTTAATGATATTTGCGGTCATGACGCCTTTGTGAGTCCATAGGATTTTATGGTCTTTATTGATTAAAATACTATAGGGCGTGCTGGTTAATTTAAAAGCCGTCCATAGTAGGCTGGAATCATCTTTTCCCCATTTTGTATAGGGCTGCCCACTTGCTAAAAAATATGCCGCAGGGTTATCATCAGGCTTAATCACGCTATTGATGCCATAAATAGGAAGTTTGTGCTCTTTTGTAAGCTTTACAAGGGATGGAGCTTCTTGAGCACACTGTGCGCACCAAACAGCAAAAAAGTGGATGAGCATAACATCTTGGTCTAGATCTTCTGAACTTAGTCCATCAATTTGAAAGATAGGCAGTTTTTTGGGTGTTTTGATATGGTGCGTGAAGTTCTTTTCATCTTGAGTGGCGGCAAGCGCGTTTAGATCTGGCGTCGTGTCTTGCGCAGATAGAGGCTGTGCAAAAAATGAAGAAAATAAACATATAAAGCTTAAAGCAATAAAGAGGCGCTTGAACGTAAAAGAGGGCTTCATGAATGACCTTAAAATTAAGAGGCTACTCTTATATTGTGGCGTTTAATGCGGGTTATTTCAATGAATAATATAAACCATTCTATAAAGTAAAAGACCGCTACGGTGGTAAGTCGTAGCGGTCATATTACGGTAGTGAGCTATTTGTATAAGACGGTAGAGTCGATTTGAATATTTTCGATCTGATCTTATTCTTTAATATTGCCAGTCAAATGTGGCAAAATTATGCCTTATTTGTGCAAATATTGGGGTATTAGGGCTCTAGTTAAGAATCGTTCTCACAAATAATTGAATTCATTCGTGTTTTTACCATTTTTAAATCTTTATATCTCATGATATTATCCTAGATAATGATTACTACAATTCTTTAAGGTGCAATTCTCGCACATAATCAGGGGTATTATATATGGCACGCACAGGTCACGATTCACTGGGTACACGTAAAACACTAACTGTAGATGGTAAGGACTATGAATATTTTAGTCTTAAAGACGCTGCAGAAAAGATAGGTGATGTTTCTAAGCTGCCCTATACGTTAAAAGTCCTTTTGGAAAATATGCTTCGTTTTGAAGATGATCGCACAGTGAAGGTTGAAGATGTTCAAGCGATCGCTGATTGGTTGAAGCAAAAGAAATCAACGCATGAAATTGCATATCGTCCAGCGCGTGTTTTGATGCAGGACTTCACAGGCGTTCCGGCTGTTGTTGACTTGGCAGCAATGCGCGAAGCGATGAAAGCGCTTGGCGGTGATCCTCAGAAAATTAACCCACTTGTGCCAGTGGATCTTGTGATCGACCACTCTGTGATGGTCGATGAGTTTGGTAACGCAAAAGCTTTCCAAGCCAATGTTGAGCGTGAGTTCGAGCGTAATGGCGAGCGTTATGAATTTTTGAAATGGGGCCAAGGCGCCTTTAAAAACTTCCGTGTGGTTCCACCGGGAACAGGTATCTGTCACCAAGTTAACCTTGAATATTTGGCGCAAACTGTATGGGAAGAAGATGGTGTCATCTATCCTGATACGCTTGTGGGTACAGACAGCCACACAACAATGGTAAACGGCCTAGCTGTTCTTGGTTGGGGTGTTGGCGGTATCGAAGCTGAAGCAGCTATGCTAGGTCAGCCAGTATCGATGCTTATCCCTGAAGTAGTAGGCTTCAAAATCACAGGTAAGATGAAAGAAGGCACAACAGCAACTGACCTCGTTCTACGTGTTGTTGAGATGCTTCGTGAGCTTGGCGTGGTTGGTAAATTCGTTGAGTTCTACGGCGAAGGTCTAGATCACATGACTTTGGCGGATAAAGCGACAATCGCGAATATGGCACCTGAATATGGTGCGACGTGCGGTTTCTTCCCAATCGACCAAGAAGCTTTGAACTATCTACGCTTTACAGGCCGTGATGAACACCGCGTAAATGTTGTAGAAGCTTATGCGAAAGAGCAGGGCATGTGGCGCGATTCAAACACGCCTGATCCTGAATTTACAACAACGCTTCATCTTGATCTTGATGATGTAGTGCCGGCGATCTCTGGTCCTAAGCGTCCACAAGACCGTATTGCACTTTCAGATGCGAAAAGCGCATTTGCTAAGCTTTGCCCGGAAGAAAAAGGTGAAGCAGTTGCAGGCGCAGACTATAAACTCGATAATGGTGATGTTGTGATTGCCGCGATTACAAGCTGTACAAACACATCCAACCCGAATGTTTTGGTCGGTGCAGGTCTGTTGGCGAAAAAAGCTCATGAACTTGGTCTGGAAGTAAAGCCTTGGGTGAAAACATCCCTCGCACCAGGGTCTCAAGTTGTGACAGATTATCTGGAAAAATCAGGTCTTCAAGAGCATCTTGATGCGCTTGGCTTTAATACTGTTGGTTACGGCTGTACAACATGTATCGGTAACTCAGGGCCACTTCCTGGGCCAATCGGTGATGCTGTAGAAGCTGGCGATTTGAACGTGACGGCTGTCCTTTCCGGTAACCGTAACTTTGAAGGCCGTATCTCACCACATGTGAAATCAAACTATTTGGCGTCTCCGCCACTTGTCGTGGCCTATGCCTTGGCGGGATCAATGCGCGTTGATTTATACAACGAACCTCTAGGCCAAGACAAAAACGGTAATGATGTCTTCCTAAAAGATATCTGGCCGTCAAACAAAGAAATCGAAGACACTGTTCGTGAATGTCTAACGAAGGAAATGTTTGTTGAGCGTTACTCTGATGTGTTTAAAGGCACAAAAGAATGGCAAGCAATCGGCGGCGCAGCAGCCTCTGAAACATATAGCTGGAGCGATGCTTCGACTTATATTCAAAACCCGCCATTCTTTGAGAGTATGAAATCAGCGGCCGCTTCTATCGAAGATATTAAAGGCGCACGTCCTTTAGCGATTTTGGCAGACTCTGTGACAACAGACCATATCTCACCAGCTGGGGCCTTTAAGCCTGAGCATCCTGCGGGTCAGTACTTGGTTGAGCATGGTGTAGCGCAGAAAGACTTTAACTCTTATGGCTCACGCCGCGGGAATGACCGTGTGATGACACGCGGGACATTTGCCAATATCCGTATCAAAAATGAAATGGTGCCTGGCATTGAAGGTGGCTACACCAAGCACATGCCAGATGGCGCACAAATGAGCATTTATGACGCGGCGATGAAATATAAAGATGAGGGGACGCCTCTTGTTGTTATCGCTGGTAAGGAATATGGAACAGGCTCTTCACGTGACTGGGCGGCTAAAGGTACACGTCT
>NZAJ01000029.1 GCA_002687495.1 Micavibrio sp.
CAACAAAACAACGCGTGGCACACGAATGATTTGATTCACCAAATAAATTTCCTCACCTTGCAAAGTTTCAGCTAAAGCAGCCCAAGAAGAAAAATCAAAAGTTTCATATTGTTGATCTACAGCACGCGCCACATCCTGATACATCATGATAAGGGCCCGCTTGACTGTTATAATATTGATAGGAATATAAGAACGATTCAAAACAAGGACATTAGAGGAGAGCATGTCTAAGATATTGACATGGAAAGGTTTTTGAGTCAAGCGGTGTGTTTGATTTGACCCACAAGATCAGTCACTTGAGCAATCTTTTCTTTTTGAAGATAATTGCTAAGTTCTTCCAAAAGACGTGGGGCCACATAAGGATCTACAAAGTTAGCTGTCCCTATCTGAACAGCCGTAGCCCCGGCTAATAAAAATTCTAAGACATCATTAAGAGTCATAATGCCTCCAATACCCACAACAGGAATCTTATTCCCAAATTTTGCAATACGGCCTAACACGGGCGCTTCTGCTAGAACCTTTGAAACTCCGCGCCCTATTTTGCTATCAGCAACAGCTTCCACAGTTTCACTAGCATAGTCTTTCATTTTACTTTTGAAAATTGAGCTAATATTTGGAGATGAAGATCGTGCACTTCTAAACTGATTAACATTTACTTCTAAAGCATCTCTTTGCGCGGCCATATAACGTCCTGCTGTGTCATTGCCCAGCTCCACTTCTGAACGATGCGTAACCACATCAATACCACTAATATTACGGTCTTTTTTGATGTCTTGAACTTCCCCAAATGTCATGTCACCTAGTGATTTTTCTAATTCTGGTGTGAGAGCGCCTTTTCTGCTTAAGAAATCAATCACTCTTTCAGTTGAAAGACCTTTCGAGAGTTCTTCAATTTTATTTTGAATACGCGCAGTGGCTTCAGAATCAATAATTTTCCATCCACCTTGGCTATCTGGTATTGCTGGTTTTATAACAGCTTGAAATTCTGCGCCGCCATAATGTGCAATTTGAAAATCCCCTGGATTTAACCCCTCACTCAGAAGAGCTTGCTCGAAAATATCATGTGCCATAGTACGCAAGGCAACGTTTGCACCATCATGACCTAGCAGATCATTGAGCCCCCCTAGATTATGAAAGGCCGCGCCGATTTGTTGGGCGTGTAAGTCTTGCCCCAATTCGGCGCTTAGACGTGCTGTATCCTGTGCATATATCTGAACAATAGCCGGCATATCATCTGGCATAAGAACGCCAGCGGAAGGATCAACCGGCGTTGTCCGCATTGCGTAATCTTCTAGAAGATTTCGCTCATAATCGCTAATATTCATGCCGTTTTGATTTATGTAAGCCTCAATTGCCTGAGCACGCCTCTCTGCAGGCGTCGAAAACGGCTCATATTCAACTTCGATATCATTTAAAAAGTCGAGTTTTTGTGGCTCGATGTTATTTTGTCTTCTAGCAATGAGATCTTCATTAGCTGCATTTAAATATGCTTCGCGGTCTTTAATTGAGAAATTTTGATCGGGCTTTTGTCTTTCAAAATCTGCACGCACAGTTTGAGCATGACTTTCCGCGGCACTCTTCACCTTTGCCCAGATATGTTCTACAGCCTCTTCTGCCGACAGACCTTGAGGACCTGGGCGTAAATCGGGACGGGCCTCAAACAAAGCTTTATATTCTTGTTTTAATAGTACAGGATCGATCTCACCCAATCTATACCGTCCCAAAACAAGCTTATTTGCTTTAATGATTTTATCCGCATCCTCGACGGCGGTCATGGCGTCGATATCGCGCATATCGACCAATGCGACAGCCGCGCCATACCCATCTTTCAGGCGATCATTAGGTCCTTTTAAGTGCACATGATTATGAAGATTAAGGCGTGCCATATGGCCTTCAATGGCATTATGGATGGCACGCTCTAAAGCAGGATAAGCACTTGGATCTACGCCCTCGACAATGAGGCGCAACTCATCACCGCCAGCACGTATCGGCAAGATCTTAAAATCAGCTCCTTCAGGCACTATCTTTCTAACCTGATCTTCAATAGTTAGCGCGACAAGCTTGGCTGAATCATCTGTCAGCTTAAAAGCATGCGCCTGCGTATCTTTAAAAAGCTTTATTAGGTCCGGATTATTATCAACGGCATTTTTTAAAAACTTATCAAATTCTTGCGGCTTTGTTGCCTTAAGCTCGATCATTTCGATAAGCTTTTCAGCTTCAGGTGTGCCCTGTTCTCTTAGAATCTGAATTTGATGAAAGTCGTTTGTTCCCCCCATGTTTGAGTAGTCCACCTCAACCATAGTTACAGGCCTATCGGTCGAAGTTGCATAGAGATGACCAAGACCTGAGGATAATCCTAAATGCGGTTTTTGCATGAATTCTGTCATGCTGTCTGGATTATAGCGGCTTAATTCGAACTGCTTAAAAATATCCATCAGCTCAGGACTAGCGTTAGGTAGATATTTCTCTACTAACGCTTGACGCAGGTCTGAAGGATGCATGAAGCCTTGCGTCTGAAATATCTCTTTTATATCAGCGAGGACTTGCTCTGGTGTTGTTGGGACGGTGTCTGGAAATTTGCCACTTTCGATGCCTTCTAATGGCTCAACGAAGCTATTGATAAAGGCTTGTAGCTCTTTTTTATAAAAGAGATCCTGTATTTCCGGCAATATAGCTGTTTCCGCATCGGGCATGAGCCCACTCCCCTAAATAAATGCATATATTTCGCATAATTTTAAAGAAAATACGTAAAAGAAGTCTTAATAATGAGAGGAACTAAGGATGGTGGGCCAGGCCGGACTTGAACCAGCGACCAATCCGTTATGAGCGGACTGCTCTAACCAACTGAGCTACTGGCCCTCCAAGGGCTTTAAATATCAGTCTTTAGCCCTTGGATGCAAGTACAAGTTTACACAATTCATATAAAAATCAGAGTTTTTCACATCTACTCAGCGGTGTCAGCCGTTACAACTCGCTTTTTTCGTACTCTTTTTTTCTCATAGTCTATACCGCCGCAGATTTTTAGCTGTGGACGGGGCTTTTCTTTACTCTCCTTCAAGGATACAGTTTCCTCTAACCCCATCTTCTCAACAGCATCTTTGCAAATAATAGAAATGCTTTCTAAGCCATATGAGGTGAAGTGTGAACGAATAGATAAGGAGAGCGAATTACTCAGAGCCAAAATCTTATCATAGAATTTTCGCTGCATGGGATTCATGCGTGGCATAGTTTCTAAAATCAACATTGAAAGCGCATCCAAAACATGAGCCGCTTGCAAATAATTTTCCCTATGTTGCTCTGGAATATCTTGAAACTGCCCTTTTGCTCTTACAAAAGCGTATTTGAACCTAATGATACTCGCTCTCGAGTCATTAAAAGCACAGATAATATTTGTTTCGAGAATATCGTTAGGATTGCGTTTGAGGCGCTCCTCACATTTTTCACAGAGTTCAGCCGTAGCACTCACGGCATCATCCAATATCTTGGTATGGTGTTCGATTTGTATACTCATTGTTACTCAGCCCTAATCACGTAGTAATTAATTATTATTAAATATAATTTTACAATGATTTTGACATAACAATCAAGCTGAACTAAAGGCTTATCCACGCCTTGAGCATAGATAAGCCTTTATAAATTTATGTATCAATAGAGTATATTAAGTATCTAGGAAACTTCTTAATTTACGGCTACGGCTTGGGTGTTTGAGTTTTCTCAATGCCTTAGCTTCAATCTGACGAATACGTTCACGTGTAACGTTGAATTGCTGACCAACCTCTTCCAAAGTGTGGTCTGTGTTCATACCAATACCAAAACGCATACGTAAAACACGTTCTTCACGCGGTGTTAGCGATGCAAGAACGCGCGTTGTCGTCTCACGAAGGTTTGAATGAATAGCACTATCGATCGGTGCTAGCGCATTTTTATCTTCAATGAAGTCACCCAATGATGAGTCTTCTTCATCACCGATTGGTGTTTCAAGAGAAACTGGCTCTTTCGCGATTTTAAGAACCTTGCGCACCTTATCGAGAGGCATGTGCAGACGTTCTGCCAATTCCTCAGGTGTTGGTTCGCGGCCAATTTCGTGCATCATTTGACGGCTTGTACGAACAAGCTTGTTGATTGTCTCAATCATATGAACCGGAATACGGATAGTACGTGCTTGGTCAGCGATCGAGCGCGTGATTGCCTGACGGATCCACCATGTCGCATAAGTCGAGAATTTGTAACCACGGCGATATTCGAATTTATCAACCGCTTTCATCAAACCAATGTTACCTTCCTGGATAAGGTCAAGGAATTGAAGTCCACGATTTGTGTACTTCTTAGCGATCGAGATCACAAGACGAAGGTTCGCTTCAACCATCTCTTTCTTCGCACGCGCAGCTTCTTTTTCACCTTTTTGAACGATACCAATAATACGACGCCATTCACCAATAGGCAGCATTGCTTCTTCAGAAATTATGCTAACTTGATTACGCATTTTTTCGATCTGCGTACCATGTTTCTCAACGAAAACATCCCAGCCTTTGCCCTTAAATTGTGCTGCATTTTCAACCCAATTTGGATCAAGCTCAGTACCGAAATATTGCTTCATAAAGTCTTCGCGTTTAACTTTACAATCTGTAGCCATGCGTAGCATTTTACCTTCTACGCTGACGAGCTCACGATTGATTTCATATAAACGATCAATAAGCTGTTCAATACGGGCATTATTGAGGTTGACCTCACCCATATGGCCAACCATTTCATCTTTTAAGCTGTCATATTTTTTATTAGTAGCAGCTGTTGGCTCATCACCTTTTTGTAAGGCATCAAGGCGCTCTTGCTGTACCTTTTGCATTTTCTTGTAAGTTTTTTGGATGTTACCAAAAACTTCAAAGACTTGTGGTGCAAGCTCTTCTTCCATAGCTGCAAGAGAGACATTCACCTCGTCTTCGCCGCTATCATCGCCTTCTTCACCTTCGCTCTCACCGTCACTATCTTCATCATTAGTGTCAGCGCCTTCAGCATCATCAGCGTTTTCATCTTCATCACCATCAGGGCCATCATTATATGTGGCATCAAGGTCAATAACTTCACGTAGAAGAATATCGCCAGTTTGTAGAGCTTGATACCATGCGATGATAGACTCAATTGCGAGCGGGCTTTCACAAATCCCGCCAATCATTAACTCACGCCCAGCTTCAATACGTTTAGCGATTGCGATCTCGCCTTCACGAGAGAGAAGCTCAACAGCGCCCATTTCACGAAGATACATACGCACAGGATCATCTGTACGACCTGTATCATCATCTGCGATGTTACCGCCAGCTTCGTAATCGCCTTTTGGATCATCTTTGCTCTCATCTTCTGATACATCGTCTTCACTCTCAACGAGTTGAACGCCTATGTCAGAGAACGTTGCCATAGCATCATCGATTTGCTCAGACGAAAACTCTCCTGCAGGCAGGGCTTTGTTAATTTCATCATAGGTGAGGAACCCTTTTTCCTTACCTTGCTTGATTAATTTCTTGATTATGCTAGCTGGAGAACCACCTGCACTTGTTGTTTCCTGATTATCATCAGCTTGTTGTTTGTCACTCACTGCCAAATTTCCAATTTTGTCTGCAACCATAATAAGGTGATTCCGTACCCTGTTAAATTAGACCTTAATTCCCTATCGAATCCAAGAACATAGATAGATCAGCCCCACATTTTTTCAATATTGATGTGCGACTGTTTACACTGAACCAGATTGTTTACCCTGTACCATATCCTTCAAAACACCTTCCTTTGTTTCGTCGGACTCAAGTATAGCTTGCTTCCATCCCTGTTTAATCTCCTGATTGAGCAGCGTATCCTGTAATGCTTCATAAATACTCCGCCATTTGGAGACACATTCAGATCGCTCTATATTTTCCATCGCTTCAGGACGAGAAAAAGCAGCGTGAACATATACGGATTCGTTTAATATGTCACCCATTTCTTCATCAAAACCTCTCTCTAGCAGCATTTTTTTAAGATCTAGGGCACTTATTTCATGCTCATCACTTAAAATTGTTACCAGATTTTGCCTTAACATATCATATGTGTAGTGTGGAATAACGATACGCCCTAGCGCATCATCGACCTCCTCATATAAAGAAGGGTTATTAATAACGGCTGCGAGCAATATTTTAGCCCCGACAATATCACGCTGCGCTAGAGGGCTTCGTGGAACCGGTCTTTTCGGCTTCGGCTTATATTTTTGTGATGGCGAACTATTTCTAGCCCCTCCTTGCGAGGATGATGCACCAGCTTTTTGTAAGTTTTGATATCTATTTCTAAAGAAGCTCTCAGAAATTTGTGTTTTTACAAGCTCACGGTAATGTCGCTGCACTTCTCCATCGCTAATGCGCGCAACATCAGCCATGATCGATTTATCGAGCCCTGCTCGTGCTTCTGGCGTATCAAAATTACGCCCCGCTGTATGGCTCAGCCATAGAAAATCAAATAGTGAGAGCGCTGATCTCAAAATATTTTGCAAAGCTTCACGCCCGCCGCTTTTCAACAAACTGTCAGGGTCTTCCCCTTCCGGCAAGAATGCAAAACGTGCTGATTTACCTGCTTTTAGCAAGGGTAGTAAATTCTCGCATGCCCTACCCGCCGCTCTTCGCCCTGCATTATCCCCATCAAAGCATAGAACAGGCTGTTTTTGATCATCGACTTGCATAGACCATAATGAGGCGATTTGATTGTCTGTAAGAGCTGTCCCCATAGGTGCTACCGCGCCCTTGAAACCGGCGCTATGGCATGCAATTACATCCATATAACCTTCTGTGACAACCAATGTATGGCCGTCTCTGGCTGCATTACGCGCTAAATGCTCGCCATAGAGCATTCTTCCCTTATCAAATAACGGCGTATCAGATGTGTTTATATATTTAGGCGGCGTAAAATCCCCTCGATCTTTAGGGCGCATATGATCCGGCAAGATACGTCCACCAAAGGCCACCACCCTTCCTCGGCGATCCATAACGGGGAACATGACACGATCACGGAAAAATGTATAAGGCTGACCGCCACGGCTTGATGCTTTTAATAAGCCCAGCTGTATTAGCTCTTTATCCTCATAGCCTTTATCATTGAGGTATTTTCTTAAGGCTTGCCCATCTGATGGAGCGTAGCCAATACGAAATAGCTCGCGCGCTTTTTCATCTACGCCGCGCTTATCAATATAAGAGAGAATTTCCAGATTTTGTGGCTGAAGCATTTGCTCCTGAAACCAGCTTGCCGCCATATCCATACAGGCATACAGATCTTTTTCTTTCTCAGCCTTTTGCGCAGCTTTTGGGTCAGGCTTGGGCATTTGCATTCCCGCCTCAGAACATAAAAGCTCTAAAGCCTCCATGAAACCTAGACCATCATGCTCCATTGTGAATTTTATAACGTCCCCATGCGCTCCGCATCCAAAACAGTGATAAAATTGCTTATCATCATTAATTGTAAATGATGGTGACTTTTCATGATGAAATGGGCAGCACGCCTTATATTCGCGTCCTGCACGCGTAATCTTAATACGCTTACCAATCATCTCAGATAGCGTTAGACGGCTACGTAATTCATCTAAAAAGCGAGGGGATATCGACATGCACTCAGCTAAACATTTAAGGATTTTATATATTAACTATTTAACGTGGCACAACGCCTCATGCAAATAAAACTTTTTGCGACTTTAATTATATACATATCATCGAGTTATTGTGCGGCGCACACAACATATTGAATCCAAACACAAAACACACATAAGCATGTCAGAAATCTATATAAAGTGTGCAAAATGTA
This sequence comes from Micavibrio sp., assembly GCA_002687495.1. Lineage (GTDB taxonomy): Bacteria > Pseudomonadota > Alphaproteobacteria > Micavibrionales > Micavibrionaceae > TMED27. Next base: position 7,807 of record NZAJ01000029.1, read on the forward strand.
TTTTTTCATGCATTTTTTTGTTGCATTGCGAATACATAATTCGCTAAAACTAATATATAAAAATTATATGGAGTTTAGGGCATGCCAGAGGTTTTTTTGAAGAATAAAAAAGTGAAAGTTATCGAGTACGGGTCTACTCAAACAGAAACACTTTCATTTGAACTTCTAAAATCTAAGTTTATGAGCTTTATTAAATCACTTAAAAAAGCAGCATAATTTAAGAAACACCACATAGATGGTGTTTTTTTACACCCCAAATTTGCAATATGTAAATTAATTTGATATAGTTTGTTTATCTAATATTAAGCGGAGACAAGCACATGCCAGAGATTTTTTCTAAGAATAAAAAAATCACCTTAATCGAATATGGAGCACATGCCAAAAATGAAAACAGCGCGAAAGAGTTGTTACTAAATGTAATTTCAAAACTCAGACGCGCTGCATAATAAATAAGTCTTTAAGCTCAGCAAATTTTAGCTGAGCTTTTCTTTTACGAATGCCCCTGCTTTACCCATATCAACTTGACCAGCATATTTACTTTTTAAAACACCCATAACTTTGCCCATATCACGGATGGACTCTGCACCCGTTTCTTTAATCATTTGATCAATGAGCGTTTTAATCTCATCCTCACCAAGCTGACGTGGCAAGAATTGTTGAATGATTTCGATCTCCTCTTCCTCTCGCTCTGCAAGCTCCTCACGCCCAGCATCACAATATGTTTTTGCAGATTCCTGACGCTGCTTAATCATTGATTGCAGCATGGAAAGAATTTCTTCTTTTTCAATACCATCGGCATTACCTTTTCCACGTGCAGTGATGTCTCGATCCTTTAATGCAGCCAGGATCAAACGTATTGTTGAGACTGCCATTTGGTCTTTATCTTTCATGGCTTGCTTAAGGGCCACATTAAATTCCGCTCTTTTATCCATTTTTTTACCTTTTTTACTTGAGGTTTGTATCAAAACTCTTTATTAGAACTATCTCTAGCAAGACACAAGCTAGAGAGACAATCCCAATGGTTCATTTTTCTAATCTAAAACAGCCTTCAAATGCAACGGCTGTGATTCTTTTTGCCGACGGTACGGCATTTTTCGGTAGAGGTTTCGGCGCTGAAACCAAGACTGTCGGCGAGATATGTTTCAACACAGGAATCTGTGGTTATCAGGAAACACTCACCGACCCATCATATGCCGGACAGATTATCAATTTCACATTTCCACATATTGGTAATGTTGGCGCAAATATCGATGATATGGAATGCAGTAAACCTGCTGCACGTGGTTTGATCGTTCGTGAAGATTTAACATCCCCATCTAATTGGCGTTCTGAAGAGCATTTAGATAGCTGGCTTAAAAAGCACAACATACCAGGTATTGCCGGCATTGATACAAGAGCGCTTACACGTCACATTCGTGATAATGGCGCGCCTCACGGTGTTATATACTACAATGAGAGCGGACAGTTTGATCTTGAAGCTTTGTATGAAGAAGCAAAAAGCTGGCCAGGTCTTGAAGGTATGGATCTCGCTATTGAAGTGACTTGTGATGCCCCATATAGCTGGAATCAAAAGAAATGGACTATCGAAGATGGCTATACAGAGCAGACAGCGCCTGAATTTAAAGTCGTCGCCATTGATTATGGTGCTAAAAACAATATCCTACGCTGCTTAGCGCAGGCAGGCTTTGATGTGACAGTTGTGCCAGCCAATACAAGCGCTGATGAGATTATGAGCTACAACCCTGATGGTGTGTTCCTATCCAATGGCCCAGGCGATCCTGCCGCAACTGGCCAATATGCTATCCCAACGATTCAAGCGCTCATTGAAAAGAATGTTCCGATCTTTGGTATTTGCTTAGGTCACCAGCTGCTTGGCCTTTCACTTGGTGCAAAAACAAAGAAAATGCATCTTGGTCACCGCGGTGCGAACCAGCCTGTTAAGGACCTTACAACTGGTAAAGTTGAGATTACGTCTCAAAACCATGGCTTTGAGGTTATTGAGGGCAGTTTACCTGAAGGTGTCGAGCAATCACATGTAAGCCTTTTTGATGGCTCAAATGAAGGCCTTCACGTACCGGGCAAGCCAATCTTTTCTGTACAATATCACCCAGAAGCCTCACCAGGCCCAGAGGATAGCTATTATCTATTTGAAAGATTTGCCGAGAATATCAGAAAAGTTAAAGCGGCAAAGGCAGCGTAATCACCTATGAGTAACGATACACTTAATCATATTCTAAACGGGCGCTCTATCGTTATTGATTTGGAGATGACTGGCCTTCCTCTCGAAGACGGTCATCGCGTCGTTAGTGTTGGGCTTGTCGAGCTCATCAATGGTGTAGAGATTGGTCAGCAAGTTGAATATTTCACCAAGCCTGAGCGCCCTAACACTGAAATTGCGGCCAAGATGCATGGCTTAAGTGATGAATTTCTTGCAGAGCAGCCGCTTTTCTCTGAACAGCTAGAGGCGATGCTTGAATTTATAGGTGATGCGCCTCTCATTCACCATTGCCACTATGGCCAAGATGGGCACTCAACAGATGAAGTGTTCTTTGAGATGGAGCTCAAGCGTGCTGGCACTGCCCCTATTGCTCACGAGAGATGGCTAAATACAAAAAAATGGGCTCAAGTTCTTGATGCCGATAAAAACTCATTGAATAACATGTTAGAGCGATTTGATATCTCGACTGAAGGACGAGATTCAGAAACTGGTCATGGCGCTTTAGTTGATGCAGTTTTATCAGCGCAAGTTTTCATGCCGATCGCAAAAGCTTATGAAGAGAAAACCGGCGACATGCATAAAGAACCGCCACATAACCCGAATTTTTAGGATGTAATGCTTAAATGACAGATGAACTGATCACAGGATTTGAAGAGTTTAAACGCTATCAATATGATGAGAATAGCGAACAAGCGATTATGCCCCGCCTAGTTGAAGAGGGTCAGTCACCGCGTTATTTTCTAATCTCTTGCATAGATAGTCGTGCGAACCCGGGAACGATCTTTAGAGCGCGTCCTGGTACATTCTTCGCTCACAAAGCGATGGGTGCGATTGTTCGCCCATATAAGCAAGGCACAGCCCTAGCAGCAGCGCTACAGTTCGCCCTCGATTACAATAAAGTCGAAAAGATTGTCGTCCTTGGCCATACAAATTGTGGGGCGATGAAAGCGCTTGCAGATAATATTGAAGATCCTGAAATTTCATCTTTTATTGAGGTGGCGCAGCAAGCCCTTGTTCGCGCAAAATCCTCTTGTGGATGTGAGTCGGATCAGGAAAAGCTGCTTGATAAGACTGTTGAGGAAACGGTTTTAGAAAGCTCTAAAAACCTAATGAGCTATCCATCTGTAAAGCGTGCTGTAGAAGAAGGGCGTGCGCAAATTGTGCCATGGGTGTTTGAAATGAGAAAAGGTGATTTGCTTGAATATAACTATGAAAGCCAAGCTTTTGAAAAGATTACTACACACAGCAATAACAGCGATAGCCGACAGCAAGCTTAAATGATAAAAATTTTGAAAAGAAACAGTAAAACTAAGAGAGTGAGTTAACATGCCAAAACGCAGCGACATTAAAACCATCGCCATCATTGGTGCAGGCCCGATTATTATCGGACAAGCTTGTGAGTTTGACTATTCAGGTACTCAAGCCTGTAAAGCCTTAAAAGAAGAAGGCTATAAAGTCATTCTGATTAACTCGAACCCTGCGACGATCATGACAGATCCGGATATGGCAGATGTGACTTACATCGAGCCGATTAACCCGAAAGTCGTGGCAAAAATTCTCGAAAAAGAAAAACCAGACGCTTTGCTTCCAACAATGGGTGGTCAGACTGCGCTTAACTGTGCGCTTGCCTTGGCAGAGAATGGTACACTCGACAAACTCGGTATTGAGCTTATTGGCGCGAAAGCGGATGTGATTGATAAAGCTGAAAACCGTGAGCGCTTTATTGCCGCTATGGAGAAAATTGGCCTGGAAAGCCCTAAGTCAGCCGTCGTTCATAATATGGATGAAGCTCGCGAAGCTCTAAAAGAGTTAGGCCTACCTGCGATTATTCGCCCTTCATTCACAATGGGTGGTACGGGCGGCGGTGTCGCTTACAACAAGGATGAGTTTGAGCAGATCGTTCGTGATGGCTTGGATGCCTCACCGACGACAGAAGTGCTGATTGATGAGAGCCTTTTGGGCTGGAAAGAATATGAGATGGAAGTTGTTCGTGATAAGAACGACAACTGTATCATTATTTGTTCGATCGAAAATATTGATCCAATGGGTGTGCATACGGGTGACTCCATCACTGTAGCCCCTGCCCTTACGCTTACAGACAAAGAATACCAGATCATGCGTAATGCCTCACTGGCTGTACTACGCGAGATTGGTGTTGAAACCGGCGGCTCTAACGTTCAGTTTGGTATGAACCCAGAAACTGGCCGTATGGTAGTTATTGAGATGAACCCACGTGTTAGCCGCTCTTCTGCCCTTGCTTCGAAGGCAACGGGCTTCCCGATTGCTAAAATCGCTGCAAAGCTTGCTGTTGGTTATACGCTTGATGAGCTTGATAATGATATCACAGGTGGCAAGACCCCTGCTTCGTTCGAGCCAACAATTGATTATGTTGTCACAAAAATCCCACGTTTTGCATTTGAGAAATTTAAAGGCGCAGACAGCACGCTGACTACAGCGATGAAATCTGTTGGTGAAGCGATGGCGATTGGCCGTAATTTTGAGGAATCATTCCAAAAAGCTATGCGCTCCTTAGAAAAAGGCATGGGCGGCTTGATCCCACTTGCGCCGTTACCTACTGAGGGTGATAAGGAAGAAAGCGTACGCGATGACTTAATCGCTAAGATGGGTAAGACATCACCACAACGTCTACTTCATATTGCAGATGCGCTGCGTCATGGCATTGAAAAAGAGAAAATCTACGAAATCACTAAAGTTGATATGTGGTACCTTGAGCGTATCGAAAATATCATCGACGCCGAGCGTCAAGTTCTTGAGCACGGTTTGCCACAAGATGCCGAGGGCTGGAGCCGTCTGAAAAAGTTAGGCTTCTCTGATGCTCAGCTTGCAGAAATCATAAACAAAAAAGAAGATGAAGTACGCGCAGCGCGCACAGCTTGCGGTATTCACCCAGTTTATAAACGTGTTGATACATGTGCTGCGGAAATTCCATCTGCAACGCCATATATGTATGGCTGTTATGAAGGAAATGGTCTTTATGAACCTGAAAGTGAGATCGACCCATCCGACAAAGAAAAAGTCATCATTCTTGGCGGTGGCCCTAACCGTATTGGCCAAGGTATCGAATTTGATTATTGCTGTGTTCATGCAGCTTATGCACTGCGTGATGCAGGCTATGAGACAATCATGGTTAATTGTAACCCTGAAACAGTTTCAACTGACTATGATACATCAGACCGCCTGTATTTTGAGCCACTAACGGAAGAAGATGTGATTGAGCTTATCCGCGCCGAGCAAAAGAGCGGCAAGGTTAAAGGCGTGATCGTTCAGCTTGGTGGCCAAACTCCGCTTAAATTAGCAGATGCGCTTTTAAAAGCAGGTATTCCAATTCTCGGTACAGACCCTGATGCCATTGATTTGGCAGAAGATCGTGAGCGTTTCCAAAAGCTCGTTAATGATCTTGGTTTGAAGCAACCACCAAACGGGCTGGCCTCTTCTGCTGAGGAGGCTTACGCAAAGGCTGAAGGTATTGGCTTCCCGCTTGTTGTACGCCCTTCTTATGTTTTGGGCGGTCAAGGCATGATGATTGTTCACTCAATGAGCGAACTGAAAGATTATATCAATGTTGCTGTTAAGGTCTCAGGTGATAGCCCTGTTCTTCTTGATCGCTACCTAAAGAGTGCGATCGAGCTTGATGTGGATGCGCTGTGTGACAAAAACGGCGAAGTTTATGTATCGGGCATCATGGAGCATATTGAAGAAGCGGGTATCCACTCAGGAGATAGCGCGTGTGTGCTTCCACCTCATTCTTTAGCGCCGGACACAATCGAAGAGATTAAGCGCCAAACCGTTGCACTTGCAAAAGCCTTGCATGTTGTTGGTTTGATGAATGTGCAGTTTGCTGTGCGTCCTGATGATGAAACTGGCGAGCCGGTGATCTATCTTATCGAGGTTAATCCACGTGCTTCTCGTACAGTTCCATTTGTTGCCAAAGCGACTGGCGTACCGGTTGCCAAGCTTGCCGCGCGCATTATGGCTGGAGAAACTCTAAACGATTTCAAAGAGCTTCTAGTTGGCATGCCTACGCATTTGAGCGCTGTAAAAGCGCCTGTCTTCCCATTCAACCGCTTCCCGGGCGTTGATCCATTATTGGGTCCTGAGATGAAATCCACTGGTGAGGTTATGGGCATAGACTCAAACCTAGCACATGCAATTGCAAAATCTCAGCTTGCCGCAGGCACTGTCTTGCCAAAATCAGGGAAAGCTTTCTTGTCTGTTAAGACTGCCGATAAGGAAGGACTACTCCCTATCGCTAGAGATTTGTCCGAGATGGGGTTTGAGCTTATAGCAACTGGTGGCACATGCCGTTTTCTTAATGAAAACAATATTGAAGCCAAGAAAATCAATAAAGTACTTGAAGGCCAGCCACATATTTTGGATGCGATTATTAATGGTGAGATTGCCCTTATGATCAACACAACAACCAAAAGCTCAGCTGCTGTTGCTGATGGCACCAATATTCGCCGCCATGCGATGATGAATAAGATCCCTTATTACACGCTCCTCACAGCAGCACGCGCTGCAGTAGAAGCCATCAAAGCGATTAAAGCGAAGGATATTGAGGTTGCATCTTTGCAGAGCTACTTCCCGACTTCGGATAAGAAAGAGCGTGCGGCATAAGAGACTTGACGCCCACATAGAATATGCTTAACCTAATTTCAATTCCGCCGCAATTTGTGGCGGTTTTGTTTTTAATAGAATAGAAGGTTTTTATTATGAGTGATCAAATTCCTGTAACGAAAAAAGGCTATGCAGAATTAGAGGCGGAACTACACGATCTCAAACACACGCAGCGCCCTGCAGTCATTGAAGCAATCGCATCTGCGCGTGAGCATGGGGATTTATCAGAGAATGCTGAATATCATGCCGCGCGTGAGCAGCAGAGCTTTATTGAAGGCCGTATCCAGGAACTTGAGGCTGTCATAGGCCGCGCTCAAGTTATCGACCCAAGCTCTATGAGTGGTGATAGCGTTAAATTTGGCGCGACTGTAACCATCATTGATGAAGAAACGGAAGAAGAGCACACATATCAGATTGTTGGTGATTACGAAGCGGATTTAGAGAGTGGTAAAATCTCTATCAGCTCTCCTATTGCTAAAGGCTTGATTGGAAAGTCTGAAGGGGATCAGGTTGTTATCCACACGCCTAAAGGCGCTCGCGATTACGAAATCCTTCAAGTGCAATATAAATAAAACGCTATAAATATCTGAATAGACGAAAAAATAGGCGCTTATATTTTTAAGCGCCTTTCTTTTTACTTATCATCAAGAGTGACAAACCTAACCTTGCGTTATAGGCACGCCTGGCTCGTCTTTTGTCGTGCGGATACCTAGTGAAGACTTCACAGACGTCACATTAGGTGCTGATGTTAATTTATGCGTTAGGAAGTCTTGATAATTGTCCCAGTCTTTAGCCACGATTTTAAGCAAGAAGTCAGTGTCTCCTGCAAGCATGTGGCATTCACGCACCATTTCCCATTCTTGAATTTGCTTTTCGAAAGCTTCTAGATCTTTTTCAGCTTGCGATGTTAGCTTAACCATAGCAAATACAGTGACGCCATAGCCCATAACTGCAGGGTCTATACGTGCGTGATAGCTCTTAATATAGCCAGCCTTTTCCAAAGCACGCACACGGCGTAAACAAGGTGGTGCCGAAATACCAACATCTTTAGCAAGCTCAACATTGCTCATTCTGCCATCCACTTGGAGGTTTTGCAGAATTTTCTTATCAATCCGGTCAAGTTTAGCGCCTCTCATGGCTCGCTGCTCCTTGTTTCATTAAACGCTTAGGTTGAAATACCACACATATACTGAATATGTATGAAAGGCAAATGAATCTATAGCCCCTTCGATCGCTATGGTATAAAGTGGGCAAAATAGTAAAGCAAGTTATTTTAAGGTTATTTTTTGCATGCAAAGCGCAAGAAAATTAGAGGATATATCCTGCTGGGTTGTGTGTGAAGACGGCCTTACCGGCACACTCAATCAATGCCTGGGCGTTGCAGAAGCCTTACAGCTGCCATACGAGAATAAAGCGATCAAGCTAAACCAGCCATGGAAAAGCCTCTCCCCATATTTGGGTTTTGAAACACATAAAAGCTTTACCCCGCCACTCAACGGGCCATGGCCAGATCTTGTCATTGCCGCTGGACGAAAAAGCATTGCGGCTAGCCGCTATATCAAGCACCAATCGCATGGAAAAAGCTTTACTGTGCAGCTTCAAGATCCGCGCATATGCGCTTCTAATTTTGATCTGGTTGCTGTACCAGAACATGATCACTTACGTGCAGATAATGTGCTTGTAACTGCAGCCACGCCTAATCGCATTACTAAGGACAAGCTTGAGCAAGCTAAAAAAGATTTCGCAACTTTTATAGATCTGCCTGCCCCACGCATAGCCGTTCTCATCGGCGGTGACAGCAAAGCTTATAAGCTCACCAGAGACATCATGCTTAAGCTTTCTTTACAGCTTTCACACCTCAAAGATCACTCCTTGATGATTACAGCCTCGCGCCGCACAGGTGAGGGAAACGTGCAAATCCTTAAAGATCATATTAATCTGGATAAGCATTTTCTTTGGGATGGCCAAGGGCCTAATCCCTATTTCGGAATGCTTGCATGGGCGGATGTCATATTAGTATCCGCTGATAGTGCCTCAATGCTGTCTGAGGCTTGCTCTACAGGAAAGCCAGTCTATATGATTAAGATGAAGTCCAAGGGGGATAAAGCTACGCGCCGCATTGACAAGCTTCATCAAAAACTACAACAATCAGGGGCACTTAGGATTTTCGACGGACATATTGAGCATTGGGACTATACCCCGCTTAACGATGCTCAAATTGTGGCACAAGAAATTAAAAAACGAATGGAATTAATATAAAAATGAGTAACACTGAACAAAACACCCATAGCAAAGTTCTTATTATTGGCTCCGGCCCTGCGGGTTACACAGCGGCTATTTATGCGGCGCGTGCAAATCTAAAGCCGCTAATGGTTACAGGGTATGAGCCGGGTGGACAGTTAATGATTACAACAGAAGTTGAGAACTATCCGGGTTTTGGCGATGTTATTCAAGGCCCTTGGCTTATGGAGCAAATGCGTACGCAAGCTGAGAATATGGGAACTGAAATGGTGATGGATTATATCCGTGAGGTTGATTTCTCATCTCGCCCTTTCAAAGCTATCGGTGATCAAGGCACAGTTTATACTGGTGATACTGTTATTATCTGTACCGGCGCAAAAGCGCGTTGGTTAGGCCTTCCTTCAGAAGAGACTTATCGCGGAAAAGGTGTCTCGGCATGTGCGACTTGTGATGGCTTTTTCTTCAAAGGCAAGGAAGTTGCGATTGTTGGTGGTGGAAATACTGCCGTTGAAGAAGCGCTCTTCCTGACAAACTTCTGCTCTAAAGTCACACTCATCCATCGCCGCGATGAGCTGCGTGCTGAAAAGATTATGCAAGAGCGCCTATTCTCAAATGAGAAGGTTGAGGTTATTTGGAATGCTGCTGTTGATGAGATTTTAGGCGATCCAAAAATCGGTATGGATTCATTACGCCTTAAAGACACGCAAAATGGCGAAGAGACTATTCTGAAGGCAGACGGTTTATTTGTAGCGATTGGTCACGATCCAGCAACAGAGCTTTTCAAAGGCAAACTTGAAATGGATGACACTGGCTATTTAGATACAAAGCCAGATTCAACGGCTACGTCTATTGACGGTGTTTATGCCGCTGGCGATGTCGCTGACCACACTTATCGTCAAGCCGTTACAGCGGCGGGCATGGGCTGCATGGCAGCACTTGAGGCAGATCGTTTTTTAGCCGCACATGAAAATGACGAATCTATAAATACTTCAGCCGCTGCTGAATAGATTTCCCCTCTTC
>NZAJ01000030.1 GCA_002687495.1 Micavibrio sp.
ACCAACGTATTACCAGAGGTCCAATAGAGAAAGCGACCGGATCGATTTCAGGATATGCCCACATGATTTTTCTTTTCCTTTCAATAACGAATGCGCATTTGTTCAACTTATACGCCACCATGTCAAGCCATTCTAAAACAAAAGCTTCAACACATCATCCACAACCAAATAATAAAAAAGGATTCTTTAACATTGCCCTTAAACAAACCGCATGCTAGCTAAGCAGAAAATAAAAGAAGTAAGGCTGATCAAGATGGGCAAAGAAAAAATTCTTGACGATATAGCGCGTATGGCTGGCGGTGCAATCAGCATCACAGGCGGCATGGCCCGTAACATACGTGAAGACATTAAGACACATGTTGATGACATTGTGACACGTCTAGAACTAGTGCCCCGCGAAGATTTTGATCGCTTAGAGCTCGTACTCAATGAAACCAGAAAACTGGTCGACGAGCAGCAAAAACGCATCACAGACCTTGAGACACAACTCAATAAAGATGCAAAGAAAGCTAGCAAAAGTGGGAAGAAAAGCTAATGCAAGAATGGTTCGAAACAATTCAAGAAGACCACAATCCGATTGATAATGTCGAGGAAGTGCTCAACGCACATAACTGGACATTTTCACGCCCAACAAACGAAGAGCTGATGCTTGAGGTTCAGGGTAAATACGGCAAATATAATCTCTTCTTCATCTGGCAGGAAGAATTCAACGCGCTTCAATTTGGCTGTCACTATGACATCACGGTTTCCCCAGAAAACATGGATAACGCCCATTCGGCACTTCTTTCGATGAATGAACATTTATGGATGGGTCATTTTGACCTTCCAAATGAAACACGCACACCGATCTTCCGCTATACATGCATGCTCCGTGCAGCAAGTATGAGCGGTGCATCTGAGATGATCGAAGATATCGTGGATGCAGCCTTAATGCAGTGTGAGCGCTATTACAGTGTCTTCAAGCTTTTCAACGAAGATCACGTGACACTCAACGAATCCAACGTCTCATTAGCGCTAATGGAAACTGTTGGCCAATCATAACTTTTAAAACAAAATGAGCACGAAAGAATGAGCCCCGCATCACCAGCACATATAACAATGCTCGGCTGCGGGAATATGGGCGGCGCCCTGCTCAAATCATGGATAAACGCACCAGAAATAAAAGCGCAATTCAGCATCATCAAGCCAAGCGCCCCCTCTATAAACAGCGTGGAATATTTCCCAAGCCCCTTAAACGCAAAACAAAGCTTACAAAAAACAGACCTTTTAATCATTGCTGTTAAACCGCAAATGATTAAAGACGCCCTGACACCTGCGCTTCCTTTTATAAAAGAGCAAACAACACTTCTCTCAATCGCAGCAGGTACATCCATTGCTACATTGGAGAAGTTTTTCGAACACAACCAGCCCATAATCCGCACAATGCCAAACACACCATCGGCGATAGGCAAAGGCATAACTGCGCTCATGACAAATCCATATGTATCTGAGCCGCATAAAAAGCTCGCAGAGCAACTCGCAAAAACAGCCGGTGAATATATATGGCTAGAAGATGAATCCTTATTCGATCCCGTCACAGCACTTGCAGGCAGCGGCCCCGCTTACCTCTTTCACATGATAGAAATTATGAGCCATGCTGGTGAAAATATAGGCCTCCCCCAAGAGCTCGCTGTAAAGCTTGCAAGACAAACCATCATTGGCGCCTCGGCTCTCGCAGAACAAGAAAATGAGCTCAGCGCGGGCACACTTCGTCAAAATGTCACAAGCCCCGGCGGCACAACAGCAGCAGCGCTCAATATTTTAATGGATGGACGTTGGCAAGAGATTTTCAATGAAGCCCTAGAAGCCGCAAAACAGCGCAGTATAGAGCTCAGCAAATAGCGCCACTCTTATTTACCGTTTCCCTAGACCAATATCTTTAGCCAACTTAGAACGCTTTTTCGCGTAATTAGGCGCAACCATTGGGTAATCATTAGGAAGCCCCCAACGCTTACGATAATCCTCTGGGCTCATTCCATAGGCTGTTTTAAGGTAACGCTTTAGCATTTTGAGCTTTTTACCATCTTCTAGACAGATAATATGATCATCCTTCACAGAGTCTTTCACATCAACTGCCGGCGAAATATTGGCAACACCCTCACGACTCTCCAACGCACTTAGTTCAGAAAAACTTTGATAAACTGATTTCATAAATGCCGGCAACGCATCAGGCTCCATCTCATTACAGGAGACATAGGCACACACAACATCAGCAGTTAAATTTAAAAGTGTATCTTGATCAAGATCATCAGACATAAGCAGCCTTTTTGATTGTTTGAAATAAAAGCATTATAGCCAAACACCCAATATCAATCTGAAGCCAAAGTCCTATATGTTTTTTTACTTTGCGATATATCAGCACCACGCAAATAAATTGGCTCAACCTGATCAGATAAATATTCAGGATGCATCTTTATAATACTACCTATACATAAAAGATCAGCAGAATTAAACCCATAATTTATTTTCTGCATACTATTGCTACTTAAATTCTCAAGCTCACGCTGACTAAAACGCTCAGCCGCATCCCCGCATATCATATCCAAAGCATCTAAATCTTGGCACGCCGCATGGCCATCGACCAACTGCGCTTCATTAAGAGGCATCCCCTTACAATCAAAATCCTGCATGTAATAATCATCACGACGTGGATCAATGAGAACGCGAAGCCTCTCCACATCTTTACGCCCATCAAGCGCACTCAAAGCCATAGCTTGCAAACTACTCATCCCATAGAGCGCAATATCTGCACTCAAAGCGAGAGCCCGCGCACTCGATAAACCAATACGCAAACCAGTAAACGCACCCGGCCCCATCGTCACAATCACTGCATCCAGCGCTTTATATTCTAAAGACAGCTCAGCCATAACCTCTTGCATCATCGGCACAAGCAACTCTGATTGCCCATGTGCTTTCATCTCACTACGCACAGCGCAGGCATCACCTTTAAAGGCCGCTGCACTACACGCCCCAAGCGATGTATCAATCAAAATGATATTCTCTAATTTTTTCATGCTTACCTTTTACATTACAGCCATTATGCAGTACAACCAGATTATGCATTTTAAGTTTTTTAACAAAGCCGCTTCACTGTGCCTTTATATGATCGCGCTTAATCATATAACATCCGCACCCGCAAAAGCAGCAACCTTACCGCAGGATAATAAAAAAGCCGTTATCCTCACCTATCATCGTATCGGCGAAGATAGCTATCCGGACTCAAACATTCGAATTGAGCAATTTAATCAGCAAATAGAAGAACTAGAAAAAGGCGGCTACAACATCATAGCCTTACCGGAACTACTAGATGCTATTGCCAATGCAAAAATCCTCCCGCCAAAAACAATCGCAATCACCCTTGATGGCGCTTATGAATCTGCATGGAAAAATGCAATACCAACCCTGCTAGATAAAGACATCCCCTTCACACTTTTTTATGCAGCCAACAAGGCGGACGAAAATGCAGCAGGTTTCATGAGTTGGAAACAGCTTAAAAAGCTCAAGAATGAAAAAACTGTAACACTCGGCGTACTACCCGCCTATTACAATCACACAGCCCATTTAAGTGGCAGCGCCATCTTAGCAAGCCTGAATAAAGCGCGCAGCCGGCACAGAGAATATTTTGGTGAAGAAGTAAAATATATAGCCTACCCGCACGGCGAAACATCAAACAGCCTTATCAAACTTACACAATCTCAAGGCTTTACCGCAGGCTTCACTCTACGTTCAGGCCCTTATTATCCGGGCATTGATCTCTATGATATTCCACGCTTTAGCATCACAGAAGATTTCGCAGATTTAGAACGCTTTCAGCGCATAACCAATACGCTCCCACTTCCCATGGGCGATATTACACCCAACGACTATGATCTATCAGGCGTAAATACTTTCATGGCTGGCTTTACAATCCCAGATGCTTTAGCGCCGCAAATAGACTCCTTAAATTGCTTCATATCAGGATATAATGAGCCCCTTCTCAACCGATTAGGCACACGCATAGAAATCCGCCTAGACGGTCACGAAATAGGCTCTAGAATGCGCCTCAATTGCACCATGCCCGAGAACGCACCAAGAAACGAGAATGTTTTAGGCTCTGATGAAGCGCTACAATGGCGCTGGAGTGGGATGCTCTTTCACAAAGAGCAAGAGGAATCTAGCCCTCAAGAGGACGAACTTCCTGCACTTCAGGAATAAAATGCTTTAGCATATTCTCAACGCCCATTTTCAGCGTAGCCGTTGAACTCGGACAGCCCGAACATGCCCCCATCATTCGCAAATACACAATCCCAGCATCTTTATCAAATGAGTCAAACTCGATATCACCGCCATCCATCATCACCATTGGGCGCACACGATTTGCGATCAACTCACGGATTTGAGCAGAGATTTCATCTTCATCAATAGGCTCGCCATCACTGCGCTGCCCTATCAAAATAGGCTGGCCAGTTGATAAATGCTCCATAAGAACCGCCATAACCATAGGCTTGAGCATCGACCAATCTGTATCATCACTCTTGCTGATCGAAACAAAATCATGACCAAAGAAAACATTATCAACGCCTTGCATCGTAAATAAACGCTGCGCCAAAGGTGAGCTGCCCGTCTCCTCCATAGATTTAAACTCAACACTCCCATCAGGTGAAATATCCTGACCGGGTAAGAATTTAATTGTCGCAGGGTTTGGCGTTAGCTCAGTTTGAATAAACATATGTAATAACTCTTATCGTAATGACTTTATATTTTCGTTTTTTAAATTTGTGTCGTGTCTGGAATAATAAATAGAGGAACTTTCAACGCGGACAAGCCTTTCGCAGAGAAATAACCGATCAATGGGTTCGTAGCGCCGCCAGCGCCAAGCACCAAAGCCTCAACATCTCCCGCCTCTTCAATAACCTCTAACACAACATCACGCCCATCACCTTCTTTGATATAGAAAGTTGGCATTTCATCGAGCTTATCCTTAACAACTTGCGCTGCTGCCATAACGCGCTCATGCGCCTTTTGCTTTTCTTCCGCTAGCATTTGTTCTTCAACCATGCCCCATTGCTGAAAGCCGGGTGGTTCTATCACATATAAAAGCGCAATATGGCCTTTTTGCTTTAACGCCAAATCACAAGCAGATTTCAAAGCCACTTTAAACTCAGCACTTTCATCCACAACCAGCAAGAAAACCCCACTTTTCTTAGCCGCTATACTTTTTTCTTCATCCATATCTTTCTTCCCACTCACTTTAAATCCCCCTCTTCTTACGCAGAACGCCTTGCAACTTTATTTGACAACCACCCAGATAAGAGCGCGATAAACAAACAAACAGCCGCATAGCTAAAACCATTATTTTGTGAAAACTTATTTACATGCGAATTAAAACCGACTTGCGCGACATTCACCTGCACCTCTTCTTGATACGCAATACGTCCCTGATCAATCAGATACGCCGTAACTGTGTAAACACCTTTCGGCACATTCGCAGGCACTTGAAAACGCGTCTTAAAAAAGTGCGGATCTAAGAACTCCATATTAGAGGGCTCACCCGCATAAAAACGTCTCGCTCTTTGCTGCGCAAGATATGCATCCTTATAGCGATCTATTTTCTTCTCAGAATTCGTAGCCACAAAAGAAATCGCATCAACACCGATCCCGTATTTTTCAAAGCTCTTATAATCACTCACGCTCGTCGAAAAATCATAATATTCAGGTACAGATTTAAAGCGCACCCAAGATTTATTAATCCATGCGCCTAAGATATTTTCCTTGCGCCTAACAATGACATCACGCTCTGGCCCTTTAATGACAAGAGCGATCTCTCCGCGCCAATTACGCTTACCATAGACGACAATATCCCCACCGGTAAAACCTGTCGTAATATCAAGGTGATTATAAGCCACATCAATTTTCAACGGAGACACAGCCAAAGCAGGCAAAGCGCTAGCGAATAATGCCCCCGCTCCGATTGATAATCCTAAAGTGACGTTAAGTAAAAATTTGCGCATCCTATAACACCACCACATAAGAATACACATCCACAGGCTCAAGGAACAGGTCAATGCAAAGACGTGTACAAACAGCCATAATCAGGATCGCTAAAACCACACGCGCATAATTACCTTTAACAAAGCGCGCAAATAAAACACCAAGCTGTGCGCCAACCACGCCTCCAGCAATTAAGATCAGTGCCAAAACAATATCAACCGTGCCATTGAGCGTTGCATGCAAAATTGTCGCAGAGGCCGCCGTAAATATAATTTGATATAAAGATGTTCCCGCCACCAATAAAATCGGCATCCCTAAAATATAGATCATAGCTGGCACTAAAATAAAGCCGCCGCCTATCCCCAAAATCGAGGCTAGCACACCACCGACAAAACCAATACCACCTGGAACAAGTGCGCTCACAAAAAGCTTTGATCGCGGAAAACGCATTTTATATGGAAGCAAATGAATAAATTTAGAGGACTTAAAAGTATTAAACTCTTTGCGCACATTACGCTTTTTCTTCACAAAGAAAGAGCTCACCGATTCATAGAGCATCAAACTCCCAATCGAGCCAAGCAGCACAATATAAAGAACAGAGACAGCAAAATCGATCTGCCCTAAATATTGTAAGAGCTTAAAAATCCCGATACCGACAAATGTACCCAAGATCCCGCCAAGCAGCATCACACTGCCCATTTTAATATCAACATTACCTCTTCGAAAATGCCCAAGCACCCCCGTCATACTAGAGGCGACGAGTTGACTGGCCTGCGTCCCAACAGCGACCGTTGGCGGGATACCAATAAATATCAAAAAAGGTGTCGTCAAAAAGCCACCGCCCACACCAAAAATACCAGATAGAAACCCAACGAAAGCACTCAGGAAGAAAATCCCTTCCATCTCAACGGCCATCTCAGCTATGGGTAAGTAAATCTGCATATGCGCTTAGCACCTTAAATTTTCAACAATAGTGTTTTGTAAAGTCGGCATGACTATGCAGCATAGTTTGAGCTTTTTCAAGAAAATGAAAGCTTATAATAAAGGTGTATTAGTAATGATAATCATCCACGAAATCTGGCGCTTCAACCTTAAACAAGCAATCATCAAGGAAGTTCTTGTAATAGCCAGTCAAAGCTAAGTTCGTATTATGCGGAAATGTCACAGCTTTAATAAAGCTCATAAATGAATTATGCCATTTCTCGTAAGCATCTTTTTCTGCTGAACATTCAACAATATAAAGCTTATTATCAAACAAGCTTGCAAAGGCTAAACCTCGTTTTTGCATTTTAGGCCCGACTGCCGTCTCAAATGACACACGCGCATATGTCGCATAGCCATATGAAAGCTGTGCATCATCACGCACATCATGGAAAATAGTATTATCTTGTCCTTGGTAATAATCTTCCCACATAGCCTTACTGAAATTCAGCTTATGAATCGCAGACTCAAACCTGCGAGGATAAATTTTAAAACGCCCATCTTCTCGTGCACTAATCTTACACATCGCATAGCTGTTATCGCCTGGCGCTTTCACAGTGAGCAAGTCAGACGGTTTTTGGTTGTGCAAACGCGCCCAACGATCTGGGAAACTGACAGAAACCTGACCATCTTCTGCTTCCCACACATAAACTTCAGCAAGCGCATTTTGCGTGCCTAAGCTTAAGACTAAAGATAATGACAATAATGTTTTTGATATAAAGCGCATGAATCAGGCTCCCGAATATATATGGAAGAACTATAGCAAAAGCTAAAAATGCGCACCACCCCTAGCTAAAAGAATAAAGACATATCCTCATATATCTAAAAAACCTTTAGCGCCTGCGCAGCTTAAGCACACTTAAATCAGCCACACCGCTTTTCAAAATCCAGACGCCATAAAAGATCACGCCGCCCCCAACGACAAGCGCAAGCTCAACAAATTCTAAGAGCCAGCCACTCAAAACCTCCATAGGCGGCACAACAATAGTAAATCCATATTGTATGAGCGCACATAGAATTAACATCATAAACGTACCGGCAATGATCTTCATAAGATTAGCTTTGAACTTAGTATCAAAGCTAAAGCCTTCACGCTTTTTGAGCGCCTTCATATGCAATGCATATTGCAGCCAACCACATAACCCAGTCGCCAGAGAAATCCCCGCCGCATCAATAAAACGAATAAGCAATAAACTTAAGGCAATATTGACGAGCGTTGTAATGATCGCAATACGCACCGGTGTTTTAGTATCTTGATGCGCCCAGTGAACCGTAGAAAACACTTTCGTCGCGATATAAGCTGGCAAACCAACCACATAGCCCATCAGCACATAAGACGTCATCACCGCATCATCTGCACCAAAAGCACCATGCTCAAACAACACGCTTATGATCAAAAACGAAAACGCCCCTAAAGCCAAAGCCGCTGGAAACGCGAACAAAAAGCAATATTCCATCGCGCGATTAAAAAGCCCGACAGCCTGCCCATTCTCACCCGCAGCGACAGAGCGGCTCAACATAGGCAGCAGCGCAGTCCCCACCGCAATCCCAACCACACCAAGCGGTAACTGATTTAAACGATCCGCATAATATAGATAGGAGATTGAGCCTTCTTGCAAAAATGAAGCGATAATCATATCTGCAAATAAATTCACATGCATAACCCCTGCGCCAATAACGCCCGGCCCCATCAGCTTAAAGATACGTTTGATATCACCATTAAATTGCGGACGCTTTATCTTTAAAGCTACGCCAGCACGCTTGGCACATATAATAAGAAATATGAGCTGTAAAAGCCCCGCCGCAATGATCCCATAAGAAAGCGCATGACCAACCGTTAAGAAAGCGCCACTCACCAAAAGCGCTGTAATCAAACATATATTAAACAAAACAGGCGCAAACGCAAAAGGCGCAAAACGGTTCAGCGCATTGAGCACGCCCCCTAAAAGCGCCGTCAATGACATCAACAACAAATAAGGAAAGCTAATCCGTGAGAGCTCAATCGCAGCCACATATCGTGCGCCTTCTTGCTCAAAACCCGGTGCTATCAAATTAATAATATAAGGCATCGCCATAAGAGCGAGGACAGTAAAAACTGAAAGAATAAGCCCCATCACGACAAAGGCATTACTCGCAAAGGCATCAGCCGATCCGCGGCCATCTTTTTCTATCTTCTCACTATATAAAGGAACAAAGGCGACACTAAACGCACCTTCCGCGGTCACACGCCTAAAGAAATTCGGTAATTTCAAAGCCACAAAAAAAGCGTCAGAAATTGGCCCCGCCCCTAAAATGCGTGCCATTAAAACATCACGAATAAATCCTGCAATCCGTGAGAGCCCTGTCAGGCCGCCCACTGTCAGCATAGCTTTGACTAACTTCATATATAGCTCATAACATTAAAAGCCCCCGCAAAGCGAGGGCGATCAATCATCAATACAAAAAAATCCTATGAAAAAACGTATCTGCGTTAGCTCTATGAATGAGCAGGAACTAACTGAGCT
>NZAJ01000031.1 GCA_002687495.1 Micavibrio sp.
CGAATTCTTGTCTATGAATTGATGGCTGTCCGGCTTGCCCAGTATAAGACAGGGTGTTGGCAAATGTGTCAGATGTTGAATATTGCGCATTTGATAGAGCGCTTTCTATCTTTTCACTGCTATTTTCAGGGACTTTCCATGTCGGAACTGAGCCGCCCATGCGTTCATTTTCTATCCAATAGAGGATTTTTTGTGGTGGCTGGGCTTGTTTTGCGTTTATTGGGTTTGGCTGACTTTGCGCTGTATTTATCGTATTTATCATCGTTTTAAACCTTCCTGTGGGTTTAAGAAATGCAATCGATATGCCAAGAATCGGTGTGTTTTTGCTTATGTTTTCTTGCTTTTCTTCTTAAAAACGGTGATTCTTGCCTTATGAGTGAGCAAAATTTACCTCTTAGCGTGCTTGTTGATGATCCTTTGATTAGCGATTCTTTAAAGCAAGCGCTTAAGCATTTCGAACAAGATGAGCCTTTGTTTAAGGATGTTCATATCTATAGTGTGGATGATTTAGGCACGTTTGAAACTGATTATACCGATATTGTTATAGGGGTAGATAGGCCTGCTAAAGCTTATTCCTTTTCAAAACCTGTACGTATAGGCGCTGTCCTTGATCGTTTGCTACATATATATAAGGCGCACGCTCAGCAAGCTCAAAAATCTTATATATTCCATGATTATATCTTTAACCCTTTTCAACGTAGCTTGAAGCGCAATGAGCAGGAGGGGGATATTGAATTAACTGATAAAGAAGCTGCTCTTTTATTAGCGCTTCTCAATGCCGGTTTAGGTGAAATTACTGAGCGTTCGGTTTTGTTGAAGCAAGTTTGGGGCTATGGAGAGGGGTTGGAGACACATACATTGGAAACGCATATATATCGTTTGCGACAAAAATTAGAGGAAAACCCTGCTGAGCCTAAAATATTGATGACGGCAGATAATGGTTATTATCTCTCTGAGATATAGATTTTAGCTTCTTCAATGGCATTTTCTATGCTCGCCATGAAATTTTCAGCATCTTTAAGATATAGATAGTGAATATTGGCGCTATATAGCTCCTTTAGCGCTTCATTAAGTTGATAGATCTTATGAAGTTCTATGTGATCTAAGTCTATTTTTGCGAATTTACGGATATGATCGTGGTCTGATGTCTCGAATAGTATCTTTTGCTCAGCTTCGCGTGCTTCAGCGATATGAGCGTATAGATGTGAGGCGCGTTGCGCTTGCGCCGAGATAAGTGGCGGTGCTTCTTTTGAAGAGATGCTCTTATGGGGTTTATTTTGCTTAGCTTGCTGTAATGCTTTTAAGGGGCCGCTATTGCGCTGATTGATTAGTTTTCTTAGAAAATAGCGAAGCGCATCAATTGAAATGCGTGTTGCCTCTGCGTCTTTCAGGCTTTGTTTTTCGTCTTGGTGCTGAGGGTTATTCTGTTTATTTTGCTGATAGTCTGGATCGTGACGGAGCATGGATTTACGCGCATCACTCGCATCTGCTTGTCTGGATGGCGTTAAGGGCACGCTTAATGTTATTTTGTTGCTATACATTTTCTATGCTTTGCTTCTCGCTCATGCTTTTTATTCTTAAAAGCATTTTTCGTTATATGTACTCATAATTGTAGCGAATTGAGATGATTTTTGCCATTTTTGCGTGAAAATGTCAAGAAAATTGGATTTAGGTACAAAAAAGCGGGAAGACTACACTCAGTTTCCCGCTCTGATGAATTTTATTTATATATTTGTTTATTTTCTTAGAAAGAAAGACGCTTCAGGCTGTTGATTTGCTCAAGTGACTCTATTTTTTGGAATAAATCGTCACTTATTGGGCCATCAATTGCGATTAAACAGACAGCTTCACCGCCGCTTGCTTTACGCCCTAGACGGAAGTCGGCAATATTTTGATTACCTTCAGCGAGGATTGTGCCGACATTACCAATCATACCTGGCTTGTCATTGTTACGGATGAAGAGCATATGCTCGGATAGAGCGGCTTCAATAGGTACGCCCTCGATATTCACAATACGAGGCTCTTTACCTGTGAAGAGTGTGCCAGTTACATTACGTACACGATCATCTGTTGTCACAATGACATTGATCATAGAGCGCCAGTTTTTGGATTGATCATCATAGCTTTGCTTGATTTCAATGCCGCGGCCTTCAGCAACTTGCTTTGCATTCACCATATTAACACTCTCAATTTGCGCACCTAGAAGGCTTGCAATGATTGTTGAAGTGATTGGATCAGTATTCACATCAGTGATTGTGCCTTCATATTCGATTTCGATCTTTTTGATTGCAGAGTTGCTGATTTGACCAGCGAATTTACCAAGATCTTCTGCCAATTTAAGATATGGCTTAAGACGTGGTGCATCTTCTGCAGAGATTGAAGCCATGTTGAGGGCATTTGTGACTGCGCCTGTATTGAGGTAATCACTCATTTGCTCGGCAACTTGAATAGCAACATTGACTTGCGCTTCTGTTGTTGAGGCGCCGAGGTGAGGCGTACAGATGACTTTGTCATTGCCAAAGAGAGGGTTTTCTTTTGCAGGCTCAACTTCAAAAACGTCTAAGGCTGCACCAGCAACTTTACCGCTGTTTAAGGCTTCAAGAAGATCTGCTTCATTAACAATACCACCGCGTGCACAGTTAATGATACGTACGCCGTCTTTCATTTTCGCAATGTTTTCTTTGCGGATGAGGTTGGCTGTTTTGTCGTTTTTAGGTACGTGGATTGTGATGAAGTCTGCTTTTGCGAATAGCTCATCAAGTTCCACTTTCTTAACGCCAAGCTCTTTTGCACGCTCTTCTGTTAGGAATGGGTCGAATGCGATGACATTCATTTTAAGGCCTACGCCACGTGTGGCTGCAATGCCGCCAATATTACCACAGCCAATAACGCCAAGAGTTTTGTTGTAAAGCTCAACGCCCATGAAGCGTTTCTTTTCCCATTTACCGGCATGTGTTGATTCATTGGCTTGTGGAATTTCGCGTGCCAGAGCAAACATCATCGCGATCGCGTGTTCTGCTGTTGTGATTGAGTTACCAAAAGGTGTGTTCATGACAACGATACCAGCTTCTGTCGCTGCTGGGATGTCCACATTATCAACACCGATACCTGCGCGGCCAACGACTTTTAGGTTGGTTGCCTTTTTGATCATTTCAGGTGTTACCGTTGTTGAAGAGCGGATTGCTAGACCATCATATTGGTCGATAATCTCAAGTTGTTCTTCTGGGGATAGGCCAGGTTTGAAATCGACCTCAATGCCGTTTCTTTCAAAAATTTCCTGTGCTAGGGGGTCCAGCTTGTCGCTGATAAGTACTTTCGCCATGATTTTACTCCTAATTTTGTCTTGTTTAGGCAGAATTTCCAAAGTCTTTTACGTTGAAAATTCAAACAGGCGTCCAGCTTTATCAGGTTCTTCTGATAAGAGGAAGTAAAATCGGATGTGATTAGCCGTAATTATGCGCGAAGGGCTGGAAAGCGGCTTGATTGGATTTATCGCGTTTTTTATAAATTTCTCGGAATATTTGTGTCACTTGGTTTATTTGCGGGACTTTTCTGCGATCAAATTTATCTGGATGCGCATTGGCTATTCCATCTAACCCTTCCCATAGCTCGGTTTGATTTTCAACTGTTTGAAGATAAACCATGTGCTGAAGTTGAGGTATGAGTTTCTTTTCTAATATTTGTAATGATTTAGCTAGATCATTACCATGATAGCTTACATCACCATCTGAAATGAGAGCGCCATAAAGATTTGTTGTCCCGTCTCCGAACTCTTCTTGCATGACTTGGTGTTGCAACTCAAGTGCTGTATGCAGGATTGTTCCTCCATTTTCTTTACTATTTCTGAATGTTTCTGCGTCTACGACCTTAGCTTCCGTGTGGAACTGGATGTGCGTTACACCAACATTGCCTTCTCCATAGACTTTTTCTAAGAACATATGGGTGAGCATGGCATGGATTTTCCCGATGGCCTTTTCTTCCTCATCCATAGAGGCGGAGATATCCATAGTGATGAACATGTGTGCTTTAGCGTCCGGCAGTGGCACTAGCTCGTTACGTTTATAACGAATATCAATATTATCTATGAACCGGATATTTGCGCTTTGTTCGGAAAGCTCGGCTGCCTTTTCTCTAAACTCGGTGAGATAGCTTTCAAATTGCTCAGAAGGCTGTGCGATGAACGCTAATAACTTCTCTTCTGTTTTTACTTCATTGTCTGAATAAACTTCAGCTTTGCCATCGGTGATTTTGAACTTTGCAGAACTATAAAGCTTGCGATCTTCGGGCAGTAAAGCGTCAAAGAGCTTTGTAGAAAGCTTCATATTTTTTGATTGCGCTTTTGTTAGTTGTTTAGCTTTAACCGCTTCTGTATTTGCTGTTTGAGCCGCTTTTTCGAATAGCTCAATTAACTCAGTTTTTAAGCGTCCGCTACCCTGAGCTATTTTACGTTTTAACGCCGTTTTTAGTGATTGTATGTCGTCGCGATTAGATTCAACGCCTGTGGTTGATGTGCCAGCTCTTTGCGATTTAAAATTTTTCGCTACACCTTCGATCATTTTATCTAGATTTGGTAATTCTAGATCATCGAATAAGAGCTTTAAATATTCGTCTTGTGTAATTTGGAATGTGAAATCATCTTCGCCTTGGCCGCTATCGCTGGGGTCGCCGTCTCCAGAGCCGTTTCCTTGGCCACCTTGTTGGCGTTCGACTGTGTCACCAGCATAGTATCTATCATTGCCAGGGTGGACTTGTTCGCGTCTGCCTCCTTTTCCTGTGTGAAAAATAGGTTCGCTTATGTCCTTTTTAGGAATGCTGGTGTCAAAATTGTCGGGTAGTGGGTCGCCGACTTTATATTTATCAGCAAAGTGCTTTTGTACTGATTTTTTTAATTGCTCTTTATAGCGTCTTATAAATCGTTGGCGGTTAACAGTGCTTTTGCCTTTGGCGTTGGGATTGCCTGTTATTGGACGTCTGTCGATGAAATTGGCCATAAGTTACTCACTGTTCTAGGGGCTTTTTTGTGTGCCCTTTCCTAATTTATTTAGGTATATTTCTTTGTTAAGCATTGAATAATATTGAAATATAGAAAATAGTCAAGCTCGCGATGTTTGACATAATTTTAAAAATCATGTAAGTAAT
This sequence comes from Micavibrio sp., assembly GCA_002687495.1. Taxonomy (GTDB): domain Bacteria; phylum Pseudomonadota; class Alphaproteobacteria; order Micavibrionales; family Micavibrionaceae; genus TMED27. The sequence goes on from NZAJ01000031.1 coordinate 5,140, forward strand.
CAAACATAATTTTATTCTCACGCAGCGCTAGCGTATAGTGTTTAGATCTAGGAAGGATTTTATCATGCGTTTTTTAATGATTTTGATGATTGCGGCGGGCACTTTCGCTCAAACGAGTTTTGCTGCTGAAGATAATTTTGGTGCACCGTTTGCGAATAATAGCCCAAGTGCTTTTGAAGATCCGGTTGAAGGTCATGGCGCAAATGCTTTGGCTATGGATGAAGCGGCGATGATCTTACAAGATATTATGCCTGCTGCTGGTGAAGATGATCCTGAGCCTCTCGCCTTAGAGGGATTGCAGGCAAGTCCTGAAGATGAAGTGATTGAAGAAAGCGAATAGTTTTTCTTCTCATTTAAAGTATCCATAGCAGCCCTCAGTCCTCATTCAGGCGGGGCTGTTTTTTATTGCCTATTTTTCTTTCTATGCCCCCCTAGTTTTTGAAGGCTCTCTTCTGCTATAGAAAAGAGCGCCGTTTAAATATGATAATGAGCGCTTTAAATCGAAGTGAGTGAGTGGGGATATGATCATTTCAAATGAAGGGCAATATGAGCCTAAATTACTAGAGAAATTGCCGTTTTTCTTATTGGCTTTAATGGTGCTTATTGGTGTGTTTGCACCACGATTTTTTGCTTTTGGCCCTGAAGTTGTAGCGCTCATTGCTTTGTTTTTATGGCGCTTTTCCTATAAATCTTGGCCTAGAGTAGATTTGAAGCTTATGGGCTTTATGCTGGCATTGTGCGGGATTACAGCAATAAGCAGCTTTTGGGCTGTTGATGCAGATGGCGCGCTTGATCGCGCATGGAAAAATGCTTTGATCTTTTTCCCAATGGTGATTTTGGCCTCTATGGCAAAGCAATGGCCCCATCAAGCGAGCTTGGTTTTTGTTAAATATCTACCATTTTTGTGTGTTATTTCAGGGTTTATATGCGTAATTGATCTCTATTTGAATGGGGCGTTTTATTATTTAACTCGTGATGTACCAGCAGATAATTTTTTTAATCGTTCTTTGATTAATCGCGGGGTAAATGTCTTTTTGCTCATGAGCGCCTTTTCCTTATTCACGATGTTTGTCACGCAATATTGGTGCGCGGCTAGGCGTATGAGAGCGCGTAAATATTTGTGCGGTATTTTGGTTTGTATGGTGTTAGCTGTGATGTACCAAACGCACAGTCAAACGGGGCAAGCAGGCGTTATGATTGTTGTTTTTGTGGGGAGCTTTTTCCCGGTTGCGCGTAAATCATTTTTCTCGATATTAGGGGCGATTTTAGTTCTGGGGATTTTTCTTGCGCCATGGATTGCACAAATGATGTTTGAGTATTTAGCAGATGGCGTACATGCGGATCCTTCTACGCTTATCGGTCAGGCCTATATGGCAGACCGTATGGAGATATGGGATTATATTGCCAGGAAAGCGTTGGAAAACCCACTTTATGGATTTGGTGTAGAGGCTGCGCGTGCGATTGATCATTTTGACACAGCAATGCTGTATACATCGACAGACCATATTTTACATCCACATAACTTCATATTGCAGCTATGGATCGAGCTGGGCGTTATTGGTGCTTTTATGGCCTCTGTTTTTTGTCTTTATATATTGTATGCCATTTGGCGCATTGAGGATTTAAATGTAAGGCGATTTGCTTTAGCAATATATTTAGCTATCTTTTTTATGGCCTGTACAAGCTATGGTATATGGCAAGGCTGGTGGCTTGGTTTGATGGGCTATGCTGGGGTGATGATGAATATATTGCAGGCTCAGCCAAAAATAAAATATGAGCCTAGGGTAGAGTAATTTTATGAGTGCAGATTTAATGATGAGCCAAAATGAAGAGTCTGATGCTGCTTATTTGCAAGGGCTAAATGCTGAGCAACGCAGCGCTATTGAAAGTCTAGAAGGGCCGTTATTGGTTTTGGCAGGTGCGGGCACTGGTAAAACACGGGTTTTGACAACGCGGCTCGCGCATTTGCTGAATACTGGGCGGGCTTATCCTTCTCAAATACTGGCTGTTACTTTTACGAATAAAGCCGCTGGTGAAATGCGCGAACGTGTAAGTGGCATACTTGGTGGTATGCCTGTGGAGGGCTGGTGGTTAGGGACTTTTCACGCTCTAGCTGCTCGTATGCTTCGCCGTCATGCAGAGCTTGTTGGATTGTCTTTCAACTTTACAATTATTGATCCAGATGATCAGGTTCGTTTGCTTAAGCAAATTATGGAAGTGGAAGGTGTTGATACCAAAAAATGGGCCCCTAAAGCGATGATGTCTATTATTGAGCGCTGGAAGGATAAGGCGCTGGGGCCAGATAAGATTTCGAATGAGGATGTTGGTGAGCTGGCTGGTGGTAAGCTTGGTCAGATGTATAAGACATATCAAGCACGCTTAAAGGCTATAAATGCTTGTGATTTTGGCGATTTGCTTCTTCATATGATTACCATTTTACGTGATCCTAATAACGCGCTTGTGCTTGAGGATTATCACAGACGTTTCCGCTATATCATGGTTGATGAGTATCAAGATACGAATGTGGCGCAATATATGTGGCTTAGGCTGTTAGCTCAAGGCTCAAATAATATTTGCTGTGTTGGGGATGATGATCAGTCTATTTATGGCTGGCGCGGTGCTGAAGTTGGGAATATCTTGAAGTTCGAGAAAGATTTTCCAGGCGCTAAGATTATTCGTTTAGAGCAAAATTACCGCTCTACTAATCGCATATTGAAGGCAGCACATGGCGTGATCGCTAATAATGACGGTCGTTTGGGTAAGGAGCTGTGGTCTGAGAGTGGCGATGGTGAGAAAGTCACTGTGCGCGGTCTTTGGGATGGTGAAGCTGAGGCGCGCTGGGTTGGCGAAGAGGTTGAGCAGCTGCAAAGAAAGCGCGTAAATCTTGATGAAGTTGCCGTTTTGGTGCGCACAGGGTTCCAGACTAGGGAGTTTGAAGAGCGTTTTATTAAGCTGGGCGTGCCTTATAAAGTTATTGGTGGTCCGCGCTTTTATGAGCGTATGGAGATACGCGATGCGCTTGCTTATTTCCGTGTTGTCGTTCAGCCAGCTGATGATCTTGCTCTAGAGCGCATCATTAATACACCTAAACGCGGTATAGGTGGTGCGACTTTACAGACTCTCTATGCATATGGGCGTTCTCACGGGATATGCTTGCATGATGCAGTGATGGATTTAACACAGACTGATGAGTTGCGGCCAAAGGTTAAAACTACTCTGATGGCGCTTTTAGATGATTTTGCGCGTTGGCGTTCATTGGTTGATAATACCCAGCATGCAGAGCTCGCTGCACAGATCTTGGATGAATCAGGCTATATGCTTATGTGGAAAGAAGATAAGAGCATTGAAGCGCCGGGGCGTATAGAGAACTTAAAAGAGCTTGTCGCTGCTATGCAAGAATATGATTCTTTGCCTGAGTTTTTAGAGCATGTAGCCTTGGTCATGGAAAATCAAAGTGGTGATCAATTACGTGAATCTGTTAGCATTATGACTTTGCATGGCGCAAAAGGGTTGGAATTCGATCATGTGTTTTTACCTGGCTGGGAGGAGGGGTTATTCCCATCACAGCGTTCAATGGATGAGAACGGACTGAAGGGTCTAGAGGAGGAGCGCCGCTTAGCGTATGTAGGTATCACGCGTGCTCGTCAAAAAGCTTATATTAGCTTTGCAGCCAATAGGCGCATATATGGGAATTGGGTGAATGCTATTCCATCACGTTTTATTGATGAATTGCCAAAAGAGCATATCGAGATGGAAAGTGATATTGCTTCAGCTAGCTCAGGGCGTTCTTCGCATTGGGATAGTTCAGGTTTGAGCCCGAAAGTGCCGCAACGCCAAATTCATGAACGTAAAGTTGTGAATGATGCTGGTGATACTTTTGAGAGAGGCTGCCGCGTATTCCATGATAAATTTGGCTATGGCAAGGTCATTCACATAGACGGGCATAAGCTTGATATTGCATTTGATAAAGCCGGTAAAAAACGCGTTATGGATAGTTTTGTACAAAAGGCCGATTAGAGAAAAGGCGTGAGTGAAGGCTTATATATGTATGTTTGGGCTGGATATTTAGGGCGCAAAGGGTCATATTATTCAGCATGATATATCTCAGCATTTAAGGTGAAAGCACTATGAAACAAAAAGTTGCAACTATATTTGGTGGTACAGGTTTTGTCGGACGTCAGGTTGTTAGGGAACTCGCGGCTAAAGGGGTTCTGGTTAAGGTTGCAACGCGTGTTCCTGAGCGTGCTTACTTTTTAAAACCGGCAGGTGCAGTTGGTCAGATTGTTCCTTGGGCTGTTGATTATAGTGATGATGAGAGCCTGTCTGCAGCAATTAAAGGTTCTGATTATGTCGTGAATTGCATTGGCATTTTGTTTGAAAGTGGGAAGAAGGCTAATTTTTCAAAAGTCCATACAGAGCTTGTGAGCCGTATTGGTGGTTTTTGTAAAGCACATAATGTTGAGCGTTTTGTTCATATTTCTGCATTGGGCTGTGATCGTTATGGTTCAAAATATGCCAAGAGTAAATTAGCTGGCGAGGAAGCTGCGCAAGATGCTTTTGAGGATGTCTGTATTTTGCGCCCGAGTATTATTTTCGGTGAAGATGATGGGTTCTTTAATAAATTTGCAGAAATGTCGCGTTATATGCCTTTTTTACCTTTAATTGGTGGCGGTAACACCAAGTTTCAGCCTGTTTATGTTGGTGATGTAGCTGATGCTGTGATTGCAGCGCTTCATCGTAAGGATGCGAAAGCGCAAATATTTGAGCTTGGCGGGCCGGAAGTGATTAGTTTTAAAGATGTTTACAAAAAGATTTTTAAATATACTGGCCGTGAGCGTGGGCTAATTGTTATGCCCTTTATGTTGGCCAAATTGCAGGCCTTATTTATGGGGGTCTTGCCTAAACCTCCATTAACGTGCGATCAGGTTGAAAGCCTAAAATATGATAATGTTTTGGGTGATGATGCGCGTGGGCTAAAAGTTCTTGGTATTAAGCCTACAGCAATGGATGTTATCTTGCCGACATACCTCGAATCTTATCGTCAGGGTGGACGTTTTTCTGAGCTTAAGGAGGCTTGATTTGTTGCGTAATATTTTCTTAGGGCTGACTTTTAGCGCTTTATTACTTTGTGGTGTGGCCTCTATAAACTCTTCGGTCTACGCAAGAAGTGAGGGCATTGCCGTTGTTGTGAATGATGGTGTTGTGACGGCTTCTAATGTGGAAGATCGCTTGAAGCTGATCATGGTTTCCTCTGGTTTGCCCAATACACCAGAGATGCGTTCGCAAATTTTACCTCAAGTGATAAGCGGTTTAGTCGAAGAGAAAATCCGTATACAAGAAGCGGAAAAAGATGAGATTAGCGTCACGGATGGTGAGATCAATAAAGGCTTTGAGACGTTAGCGCAGCAAAATAATTTTAGTGCTGAGCAATTTAAAGCCATTCTCGCACGTGGCGGCATTAATATAAAAACTCTACATGATCAGATTCGCGCTCAGTTAGCATGGAGCAAGCTAGTTCAGTCTAAGCTCCGTAGACAAGTTAGCGTTTCTGACACTGATGTTGACGCATGGCTTGCACGTTATAGTAATGCGATTGGTAAAACAGAATATTTGGTGTCTGAGATCTTTTTGCCAGTTGATGATATGAAAGATGAGAGCAAACTGCGAGGTTTGGCGCAGAGTTTGCGTCGTGATATCGCTGCAGGCAAAGCCTCGTTTTTTAAAGTGGCTCAGCAATTCTCAAAAGCTGCGGGTGCTGCGCAGGGAGGAGATCTTGGTTGGGTGCAGCAAGGACAGATTTCTGAAGAGGCTGATCAAGCGATTGCTAAAATGAGTGTAAATACACTGTCCCAACCTGTGAGGTCGCCTGCAGGTTTTCATTTATATTTGCTTCGTGATAAGCGCGAAATAACAGAAGAAAATCTTCCGGGACGTGATCAGGTGCGTAGTATCATCGGTATGCAGAGATTAGAGCGCATAGCACGGCGTTATTTGATGGATTTGAAATCTAGCGCCTTTATAAATAATCGAATGAGCGAAAATAGTGGTTCATAATCTTGAGCGTCCATGGCTAGATGCGTTGCCGCCTTTGCGCGAAGTTATCAATGAGCATAACTTAAGGGCCGATAAGAAGTTTGGCCAAAATTTCCTGCTTGATCAAAATATTACTGACAAAATCGCACGTGCCGCAGGTAATTTAGAGGGTATAAGCGCTATTGAAATAGGTCCAGGACCGGGCGGTCTAACGCGCTCACTTCTTAGGGCTGGGGCAAAAAAAGTTATAGCGATTGAATATGATCCACGCGCTATTGAGGCTTTATCTGGGCTTCAAGCTTCAGCAGGTCAAGATTTGCAAATTAAGCATGGTGATGCGCTGGATATTGATTTAACGCAGCTTTGTGATGAGCCTAGAGCGATCATCGCGAATCTGCCTTATAATATTGCAACACCGCTTTTAGTGGGCTGGCTTGAGCAGATTTATAATAAAAGCTCCACTTATAGCTCTATGACGCTTATGTTCCAAAAAGAAGTTGCAGAGCGAATTGTTGCCAAAGAAGGCGATAAAGCTTATGGCAGACTTGCTGTTATGTGCCAATGGCTTTGTGATGTGAAAAAGGTTTTTGATCTGCCTCCTAACGCTTTCACACCGCCGCCTAAGGTTAAGTCTTCTATTGTTCATTTTGTTCCAAAAACTGGACAGTCTAATCAGCCGGATTTTAAAAAATTAGAAGCTATTACGGCTGCTGCTTTTGGGCAAAGGCGTAAAATGATTAGAAGTTCTTTAAAGGATTATATGGAGCATATTGAGGCCTTAGGCTTTGATCCTACTTTACGAGCCGAAAATTTATCAGTTGAGCAATATATTGATTTAGCCAAGCGTATTTCTTGACATAACTTCTGTTAGCATGCATAAAGAGTGCTTACAAAAAAGGAGTGATCATGGCTAAGAAGATACAATTACCTAAAGCATGCTCTTACCCAGAGGTGAGAAGTGGCCATATAATTACTCTGCCGCATGATTTTTCGCGATATTTCTCTAAAGTCGGTAGGGCTGGCTTTAAAGTCGCTTATGATGATGGGAATCGATGCTTGCGGGTCGTTTCAAATGCAGATGCAGAGGCTTATAAAGCTCATCAAAATTTATATATAGATGAGCGTACTGGACAGCTCACCCTCACGAAGAAGTTAATGAAAGCAAGTGGTCTCGGTGTAGGGGATATCTGTAAGGTTGAAGATAATGGTGGGATTGTAGAGATCACCCGTGAGCACAAAGATACGGTTGATTATTCTCATCTTATTCCTGCTAGATTCCCTTTTAAGTAATCTATAGACCGTCTTTCAAACCCCTTACAAAATCAGATAGACCGGCTAGTCTTCTTCTTTTTAGGCGCTCAGAATCTAGGATCATTTGTGCTTGATGGATAGCATTATCAATATCGCTATTGATGATCACATAATCATATTCAGTGTAATGGCTCATTTCGTCTGAGGCTTTAGACATTCGGCCGCGGATTTGCTCTTCTGTTTCGAGTGTATCTTTAGAACGATCACGCAAACGCTTTTCAAGAGCGCTTCTTGAAGGGGGGAGTACAAAAACACGCACTAGATCTTCAGCTGCTAGCTGAAATAGTTGCTGTGTACCTTGCCAATCAATATCAAAGATAACATCTTGTCCATTAGCAAGTGCTGTTTCAACCTGAGCGCGTGGAGTGCCATAATAATGGTCAAACACTTTAGCATGTTCTAACATTTCGCCGTTATCGACCATATCTCTAAACTGGTTGGTATCTACAAAGATATAATCTTGTCCATGGACCTCACCCGCTCTTCTTGGGCGTGTGGTTGCTGATATTGAGACTGTTATATCAGGATTAGTTTTTAAAAGGGCACGTGTGATTGTTGTTTTCCCAGCACCTGATGGTGATGAGAGGACGTACATTAGACCGCGGCGTTTTAGTTGGTGCATTTTTATCTCTTACTTTATTTTTATATACGTTAGCTAGTGAGAGGTATGATGGCAATATTTAAATTTTTATATGAATTGATAAAAATATAAATTATTTCAAAAATATTGATAGTTTTGATTGATTTATTACAACTTCTGATTATGATTAAAATTATATTAGATTTTAAAAATTACAGACAAATTGAATTTTTTTGTACGCAATGCTATTATTATTAACAGTAAGTGTTTGATATAAAAAATTCTTGGGGGGCTAGTAGTTACTTCTATAGTGACTTTTGCAGGGCGTTTATGGATATAGGAACAATACAAGAGAATATACATACGACTTCTATCTTATTTAAATCGCTATCGAATCAGAAAAGACTGCTGATTATGTGCGCTTTATATGATGGGGAAAAATCAGTGGGGGAATTGGAAGAGTATGTTAAACTTAGTCAATCTGCTTTATCCCAGCATCTCGCACGTTTACGCCGTGATGGGATTGTAAAAACGAGACGTCAGGCGCAAACCATTTACTATTCTATAAAAGACCCGTCAGTACGGTCTGTTATGAATTTTTTGCATGAGCTTTATTGTGATAAATAGTCATTAAGCTATGTTTGTAAGGTTATAATCCTACAACTCTAATGTATTTAAGACTTTATCTAACGATAAATCGTTTAAATTCTCTTCTTGTATTACCTTCACATTATGACCTTTTGGTGCATGCTTTATAGGATTGCTTGCATTTGAGAACAGGACAATGCTAGGGCAGCCGGTTGCACCAATTATATGCATGGGGCCTGTATCATTCCCTATAGCGTATAAAGCGTTATGGGCAATGCTTACGATATCCTTTATAGAGGTTTTATCGATTAGATCGAGCGCTTGGGGGCAGTGTTTTACAATGATATCACGTGCTTCAGCTTCATCTTTGGTGCCAATGATTATTGGGGTGATGTTGCGATCATTAAGCTTTTCTGCTAGGGCTGCATAATTATGTGCGCTCCATCTTTTTTCAGGCCTTGATGGTGCGCAGCCAGGAATAAGCATGGCGTATTTCTCTGGTAAGTTTAGATGCGATATATCTGATTTCATCCATGCGAGATTATCAATTTCAATATTGTCTATACCCGCTAGTTTGAGGGTTTGTTTATGCCCATCAAAGGCATGGCCTTTAGTGCGCTGAGGGTCAGTGTTTCTGTGAGAGGCGCCCTTAGCAATCCCGACCCATTCAGGTTTAGGTTTTTTGAAGAGCTTAAAATAGTTACAGCTGCGCTCATTATTCTGTAGATCATAGATGCGTGAGAAATGCGCTTTATTAAGGGTGCTTTTTATATCTAACCAGCCTATTAAATCGTAAAATTTAGGGCGTTTATCAATAATGATTTCGTCTATATAGCCACTTTCTGCGGCAATATTTTTAAAAGGCTTTGTTGTTAGCAAAGTAATATGAGCTTGCTTGTGGTGATGGCGTATAGCGCGCATAAGCCCTAAAGCTTGAATAAAATCTCCTAGTGCGCTGAGTTTGATTATTAGTATTTTTTCCATCATCTATTTCAGCTGTAAGGGCTATTCTTATGCGGCTGTGCTTTGTACTAAGTCACTTCGCATAAGCTCTGCGTAAACATTAAGTGTTTTATCTGCCATTTGGTCTTTGGTGAAATGAGCAGCAATATGTGCCATAGCTCGTGTTGCAAGCATTGCACGTTGTGTAGGGGTGAGAGCAAGCGCTTCTTCTATTGCATTTGCAAGCTCGGCTGGGTTTGATGGTTCGACCAACCAGCCAGTTTGCCCATGGATGATGGTCTCTTGGGCACCGCCGTGGTTGCTGGCAATAATCGGTCTGCCCATAGCTTGCGCTTCAGCGGGAACGCGTCCAAAGCCCTCAGGATCTGTTGATGGGCAAATGGTTACTGTTGAGAGCATATAGGCGGCGGGCATATCTTGGCAGTGATCAACTAATCTTACATTGCCTCCTAGGCCTTTTTCTTGGATGAAGTTTTCAAGCTCAGCTCTATATTCTTTTCGTCCTTGATCAGAGCCGATAATCACGCAGAATATATCCGGTCTGTTTAAGCGTGCTAATGCATCAATAAGGACATGATGCCCTTTCCAACGCGTCAGTCTGCCCGGAAGCATTACGATATTCGCACCGTCTGGAATGCGCCATTGTTGGGACAGGGCGATCATTCTTTGAGCGGTTACTGCCGTAGGATGAAAGCGATCCATTGGGATACCGCGCGGTATGATGCGGATGATGTCATCGCTCAGTTGATAATTCTCGCGTAGATAATTGGCAACGAATTGTGAAATTGCAATTACGCGTTCGCCTTGCGCGATAGAGCTATTGTAAAATTTTTTCGTTTCGCCGCTGATATTATAAGGCGCATGGCATGTGGTCATGAAATGCGCAGGGGTTTTACGGCAAGCATAATAAGCGCTCCATGCTGGCGCACGGCTTCTGGCATGGACTATATTTACACCATAGCGTTGAATGATTTTTCTGATCTGGCCGACATTCTTCCACATCATTACAGGATTTTTAGTATGAACAGGCAGGCTTATATGGACGGCGCCA
>NZAJ01000032.1 GCA_002687495.1 Micavibrio sp.
AAGCTCTCGAAGTAATTCGCGACCAAAATGCTTAAGCTCTCAGGCTTTTCCAATGCGTCATAGGCTGCTTTAATTGTGCCTTGACCAATCTCGCAAAGATCAAGCGAGAAGATCGGCTCATCGATTTGCACCCATTTACAGCCGCGCTCGGCAAGGCCTGCGAGGATCTCGTTATAAACCGGGATTAATTTCAGAGCGAATGCTTTGTGGTCGAAATCTTCGTAATGTGGCTTACCAATAAAGGTATAAGTCGCAGGACCGATCAAAACAGGGCGCGTTTCAATACCAAGTGCTTTAGCTTCTTCATAGTGACGGAAGATTTTTTCGCTGCAGAGTTTTGGCTCCATGCCTTTTTCAAATTCAGGCACGATATAGTGGTAGTTTGTGTCGAACCATTTTGACATTTCCATCGCTGTTACGTCGAGGCCGTCTTTTTGGGCGCCGCGCGCCATGGCGAAATATGTATCCAGATCAACTTCACCGCCATTATGCTGATAACGGCTAGGGACTAGGCCAAGCGCTGCAGTCATATTGAGCACCTGATCATAATAAGCAAAGTCGTTTGATGGGATATGATCCAGGCCAGCTTCATGCTGAAGCTTCCAGTTTTTAGCACGCAAATCTTTTGCTGTGGCTGTTAGCTCATCTTTAGAGATTTTGCCTTTCCAATAGCTTTCTACGGCTTTCTTCAATTGACGCATATCACCGATGCGTGGAAAACCTAAATTCGTTGCTAATACCATGTTATTTATCCTTCATTTTAATGTTCGAATCACCCTGAACAGCGAGTATTTCACTATACAAAGCAGACAATTTAAAACAAAGCATCTTTAGAGGAAAATTCGATCGGATACGATCGCATTCGTTGCCTGAAGAGACGCTTTAGCTATGTTTAACGCGGAGCAAGCTGTTTTTTCAAATCCCGCAATTACTGATGTTATTAAGCCCTGCGATTCAGGTTGAGTCAACAGGCTATGATTGAGAAAATGGAGATTATGCTGCCTTGGCTTGATAGCCCAATGCAGAGCAAACCTCATCGGTGATTGCGCATTTATTTAATGTATAGAAATGCAAGTGATTGACGCCGTTTTTAATAAGGTCTTCGCTCTGGCGAATTAAGAGCTCAGTCGCAAGCTTTTTCGCGTCTTGTTCATTATCTTTTACTGCATCAAATTTCTCAACCAGCCAATCCGGCACTGTGGTCTGGCAGGTGCTTGCAAAACGCAGCATAGAGCTGAAATCATGGATAGGCAGCAGCCCCGGGCAGATTGGCGCTTTAATGTCCATTTTTGCGCAGGCTTCTAGGAAGTCATAATATAAATTATTATCGAAGAAGAATTGCGTAATAGCACGATCCGCGCCTGCATCAATTTTCTTCATCAAGGCTTCGATGTCTTTATCTAATGAAGGTGCATCAGGATGTTTTTCCGGATAGCAGCCAACTGAAATTTCAAAATCTTGACGCGCTTTTAGAGCCGCGACGAAATGTGAAGTATATTGGAAATAATCCGCATCAGGGTCGAGCGGCCAATTCAAATCTTTTGGCATATCACCACGCAGAGCAATAATGTGCTTAATCCCCTTTTCCCATAGGTGATCCGCCAACGCATATAGCTCTTTACGGGGTGTGTTAATATAGGTGAGGTGCGTTGCGATCGGAATGCCTGTTTTTTCATGCATCTGCGTCGCTACATCAATTGTGTTATCGCGTGTAGAGCCACCAGCGCCATATGTGACCGTCATGAAAGAGGGATCAAAAGCAGCGAGTTTTGGCACAGAGTCCCATAAAGTTTGCGCTAGCTTTTCATTTTTTGGCGGAAAATATTCGAAAGATATTGTTGGCTTATTCACGACTTCTATTCATCCCCATTTTCTAATCACGTTTAACTTTTTAAAAAAGGGTAAGCCAAGAATTTGATTGTGGCAAATACTAAATCCGCAATCTCTTTACTTAAACCTCACTCTGCGCTAAAAAAGCTTTTACTTTTCTTTTAAGGGCAAAGGTTTTAAGGCGCATGAGTACAGTTTCACAGCAACATGATCATATTTTAATTCTCGATTTCGGCTCACAGGTGACGCAGCTCATCGCAAGACGCGTTCGTGAAAGTGGCGTTTACTGTGAGATTTGGCCTTTTAATCAAGCTGATGAGACGAAAATCAAGAAATTCGCACCGAAAGGAATTATCCTTGCTGGCGGGCCATGCAGCGTTTTGCAAAAAGATGCGCCGAGTGCTCCTGAATGTGTATTTGAGATGGGCTTGCCTGTTTTAGGGATTTGTTACGGTCAGCAGACTATGGTTAAGCAGCTTGGCGGTGTTGTCGAAGCTGGTAAATCCCGCGAATTTGGCCGCGCATTTGTAGATGTGATCGCACATAGTGCGCTGACTGATGGCGTATGGGATGAAGGCGCGCATGAGCAAGTTTGGATGAGCCATGGTGATCATGTCGCGTCCTTGCCTGAAGGTTTTGAAGTGATTGCTAAATCTGAAGGGGCGCCTTTTGCCTTTATCGCAGATACAGCGCGTAATTTCTATGGCGTACAGTTCCACCCAGAAGTTGTGCATACGCCGCACGGTGCCGAGCTTTACCGCAATTTCACCCATAATGTTTGTGGCTGTAAAGGCGATTGGACGATGGCGTCTTTCCGTGAAGAGCAAATCGCGAAAATCCGCGAGCAAGTCGGCGATAAGAAAGTGATTTGCGGGCTTTCAGGCGGCGTTGATTCTTCTGTGACTGCAATCCTGATCCATGAAGCGATTGGCGATCAGCTGACCTGTATTTATGTTGATACAGGCTTGATGCGTACAGGCGAATCCGAGCAAGTGGTTGATCTGTTCCGTAATCACTATAATATCCCGCTTATTCATGAAGATGCATCAGAGCGCTTTCTTGGCGGGCTAGCAGGGGTAAGTGATCCTGAGATGAAGCGTAAGCTTATTGGCTCTATGTTTATTGACGTGTTTGAGGATTGCTCTAAGCGCGTCGGCGGGGCGGAATTCCTTGCGCAAGGTACGCTTTATCCGGATGTGATTGAATCTGTATCTTTTACGGGCGGGCCTTCTGTGACGATTAAAAGCCACCATAATGTTGGCGGTTTGCCTGATTATATGAAGTTGGGATTGGTAGAGCCTATGCGCGAGTTGTTTAAAGACGAAGTGCGCGCTTTGGGCCGAGAGCTTGGCATGCCAGAAGATTTCATTCGCCGCCATCCTTTCCCTGGGCCGGGTCTAGCGATTCGTATTCCGGGTGAGATTACAGATGATAAGATCGAGATCTTGCGTAAAGCGGATGTTATCTATCTCGATGAGATCAGAAAAGCCGGTCTTTATGATGAGATCTGGCAAGCTTTTGCTGTACTTCTTCCTGTGAAAACCGTTGGTGTGATGGGCGATGCACGCACGTACGAGTATGTATGTGCCTTGCGTGCGGTGACCTCAACTGACGGGATGACGGCTGATTTCTATCCATTCTCTCATGAGTTCCTAGGCAAGGTTTCTACGCGCATTATTAACGAGGTTAAAGGCATTAACCGCGTTTGCTATGACATCACAAGTAAGCCACCGGGGACGATTGAGTGGGAGTAGATGAAAAGAAAAATCCTATACGGTTTGGGAAAGTCTTTGGTGAAGTTCTTTGGGCGACTTTAAAAGTGGGATTTATCGCTGCGCTAATTACGTCCGCGCATTTAAGTTATGTGCTGTTAAGTTCTGATAAAGCACCTTTGGAGAACGTGTTTGAAGCTCTTATTGCAATTGCTGCTATGACTTTTATAGGCTTCCTTCTATTTGCTCCGGCTTTTATCTTGGTAGCTTTATTTATTATCTCCCCTATATGCCTCATGCTTTTGAAAAAGGGTTTTCATGACGTAAGAATTTTTGTTTTCGCTGGGGCTTCGGTGAATTTTGTACTCATGAAATTAATACTATTACAAGATACAGAAGTATTTTTACAAAGCTTCACATCCTTAAGTGGTTTAATGGATATTATTTATGGAGCACTAACAGGTTTCCTCTTCTATAAATCGTTTGAAAGATACCTAGAACCAACAGAATTAAACCATCGCCTCTCTCAATCCTAAATATCGATACAGCATTCTTGAAGCTGCGTGCAGGGTGGCTTAGATTTGCCACGGATGGGACAGATCCACACAGATTTCATGGTCGCTATCGGTGTTCATCTGTGTGAATCTGTGTTTAAAAATATAGATCCCTGTGTCAGGTAAATGCCCTCCTCGCAATGATGCGTTTAGCGCTTTAAATCTCTATAGAAATTTTCGTGAGAGCCTAGGTATAAAAGCGTGAGGGTATCTTCTGACACCATATAAGCCAGCAGCGTTTCCTGCTTAGCCATTTTGAATTTATAGACATTCACCCCTGCCAGATCACCTTTTTTCTCAGCACCTATGGATGGGTCTTTTATGATCTCTTGGATAGCGGCTTTTAAATCCTGCTTTTGATTTTGATGCAGCTTTTTGATCGCTTTTTTAAAGCGTGGTTTTTGTTCCAAATTCATAAGGGATTCCCCTTAATCAAGTTCGGAAAGATCAAATGGTTCGGATGGTTCATCCATAGAGAGCAAAACGCCCTTGATAAACTCATAAGGTAGGTCAGGGTTTTCCTCGGCGATTTTGCCGATCTTAGCCCAATATTCAATTTGTTTAGGCGTAGAGCGAGAATAGACATTCGCGTATTTTTTTGCCTCATTTATCAATTCATCCGATAAATTGATTGTAGTCATGATTCTTCCTCATATGCAACAATATATTGTAATTTATTATATATAATAACATTTTGTTATTTTTTGTCAAGACAATCTGTCTATACAGACACCCCCTCATCCTCTGGATTGTTATTGAGGCTGCATTAAGGTATTTTGTCTTGTGCGCTGTGTTTTTAAAACATACGCAAGTGAACGATATAAAGGGATGAAGCCATGATCAGCGATGAAGAGAAAAACTATAAGCACAAAGAATTCACCGAGACCGGTTACAATGTGACCCCTGATATGGTTGAGCTGATCAAAGAATTTGATATTCCGCTTCATTGGCTGATTGGCGCGCCGGGGATTTATGCGAAAAAACTCACCCTGACCCGCGTTTTAGCACAATATGAGATCTTTAAACGCATTCAAAATGTGCCGGGATCTATTGTTGAGTGCGGTGTTTTCCAAGGGGCGGGGCTGTTATTTTACGCGAAGCTGCTTGAGATTTTTTGCCCCGGTGATCGCTGGAAGAAGGTGATTGGCTTTGATACTTTTGATGGCTTTGTCGATATTCACGAGGCTGATAAATCCAAGGCGAGCGAGGCGGCAGATGCAAAAGGCGCAGAGAGCGATCCTAGCCAGCCGAAATATGAGCAAGTCTTTAAGGGCGGTTATTCTTCATCAGGCTTTTATGAGATTTTAAAGCGCTTGGTTGATATTCATCATAAAGATAGTTTTGTTGCCAATGGCGAGCGTATTTCGCTGGTTCAAGGCGATGTTAGCGAGACAATTCCGCAATTCAAGAAAGAACATGGCGGTGAGCGCATTAGTTTGTTGGTTTTGGATATGGATTTATATGAGCCAACTTTATGTGCGCTCGAGCATTTCTATGACATGGTGACGCCGGGCGGGATTGTTGTGCTTGATGAATATGGGCATCGCCGCTGGCCTGGAGAATCCAGCGCGTTTGATGATTTCTTTGGTAAGGATGCGCCTAAGCTAGAAAAATTTGGCTGGAGTAGCACACCGGGCGCCTTTTTTGTTAAGTCTTAAAGCTATAATACATAGCAAAAAATCATTAAATCTTACTTTTTAGCATTTTTTCATTTGACGTAACCCTTCATCGGTCCTATACATGCGCATCAGCATATATAAGATAAATAGAATTTAAGTGGATCAAATGAATAGCGCGTCTCATGCATTTAAAGCTGCTACAGGACATTCGATTGCGATTGTCTGTGTGCCTTCCAACTATGGTTTGAAAAATACCAAAGATGATATGGCCTCTCAATTTTTTTATGATGAGTATTTCCGCGATGTTTCAGGATTTCGTAATAAAGCTGTCGGAGAAGCGGTATATTATCACAGCAAACTTCAAGAACATGGAATAACACTTGCTCACATAGCACCACGTGAAGGGCAAATTGATCAGGTCTATACAGCCGACCCTGCTTTTACGCTTCTTGAGCCGAGCACAAACACGCTTCATGTCTTGACCAGTAAATTCACAAACTCTACTCGCCAAGCAGAGGTTGATGATTTTGTGAAGGCTCTAAAGTCACTTACCTCTAAAGGCTCCCCTCTTAATGGGATTAAGCTTAATATTCACGAAATGCAGAATAATTTTGAGGGCACGGGTGATTGCTATTATGACACACACCGCGATCTTATTTTTGCCGGCTATACACTTAACCCAGATGAGAATGATCTTAAAGGTGGTCGCTCGCACATATTAGCGCACCAAGAGGTTGCTAATACCATAGGTGTTGAGGTTATTAGTCTAGAAGTCGTTAAGCCTTGCTTTCATATTGATACATGCTTAGCGCCGCTACCAAGTGGACATATTCTGCTCTATAAAGATGGCCTTACTGATAAATCCTATGATGCTCTCATCAAAAATGCCTTTAAAAACTATAATATGGATCATGGCGAATATTTGATAGAGATTGATGAAAATGATGCCTTAAACAACTTTGCTACTAATATGCAAGTTGTTGGCAAACAGATTTTTATGCCTGAATTTGGCCACCCTATTAAACCTATAAGCAAGAATTTAACAAATCGCCTAAATGAAATTGGTTATGATATAGAGGTCATCCCTTACGGCCAGATGATTAAAGGGGACGGCGCGCTACACTGCACCAGCCATATTATCGCCTCACGTCCAATGCTGGGCTAAAGCTGGCATAGATTTTTTCGCTGTCAATTATCGGTAAAATAGGCTTGAAGCGCTGGCTTGCGGGCATTACTCTTGATCAGGTTAAAAGATCAAATGAGGATGAAGAGATATGCTGGCGATTGTTTCCCCTGCAAAAAAGCTAGATTTTGAAAAAGCGAAAAGCCTTGAAGGCTGCGCTGAGCCGGCGCTTTTGGAGCGCACAGCTGATTTAGCGGCCATTTTAAAGGCGAAAACTGTCTCAGAGATCAAATCATTGATGAGCCTGTCGGATAACCTAGCACAGCTAAACTATGATCGTTATCAGCGTTTTGAGACGCCTTTTACAAATGAGAATGCAAAACCCGCACTGTACGTATTTAAAGGTGACACGTACGTTGGGCTTGATGCAGAGAGTTTAAGTGAAGAAGACATAACGTACGCGCAGGATCATTTACTTATGCTCTCTGGCCTTTATGGTGCGCTTCGCCCTAAAGATCTAATGCAGCCCTACCGCCTTGAGATGGGAACGAAGCTGGCTAATGATAAAGGCGAAGATCTTTATGATTTTTGGGGCGGCGATGTAAGCGCGCTTTGTAATGAGGCCAGTAAAGGGCATAAAAACCGCGCTGTGATTAACTTAGCGAGCAATGAATATAATAAAGTTATTCAGCCAAAAGCTGTAGAAGGTGCGTTTATTACCTGTCATTTCAAAGAAATGAAGGGCGGCACGCCAAAAGTGATCGGCCTCTTCGCAAAGCGTGCACGCGGCTCGATGGCACGCTATATGATTCAAAACAAAATAGAAGAGCCTGAAGGTTTGAAGGGATTTGATCTGGATGGCTATGCGTACGTGCCTGAAGCTTCTGATGAGACGAACTTCACTTTCATCCGTGATCAGGAATCAGCTTAAAATCATAGTTATTAATCTTCTATTTAGCCCGCGCCGACGCTGCCTGAATAGAAATACCAGCCCAAGCCTATGAGAAAGAGCGCATTGCCGTATAAGCCATGCTCTATAGTCACTAATGCGAGGGATTTATGCTTGGCGTAGTCATATGCGAAGATCAAGCCGCCGATAAAGCTTAATGTTGGGGCGATAGGGTTAATATAGAGGACATGCGCATAGGCAAAGATAATAGCGCTGGCGATAATCATGAGCTTGGCTTTGCCGAAGAATGGCTCATAGCGACGGAAAAAGAAGCTACAAAAGATAAATTCTTGCGGTAAAGCCGAGATTAATGGATATAGCACCATCAAAAATGGAATCATCTCTGGGCGATTTTTTACGATATAAAAAAGCCTATCAGGATCATACCACAGCGCAAAAGCAATCATGGCCAGTACTGCGATTGTAAAACGCAATAAAAGTGGCTTCATTGTTTTAAAGCTCACCTTATCCCAGCGCCACAAATCATCCCAGCCTTTATAATAACAAAGCCTATAAATGATAAATGTATAAAGCGTTGCGCCCCACAAAAAGGCGAACATAAAGGCGGCTGAGGTTGTGAAAATAATATAAGAGGGCAACGCGATACAGAGCGTTAGAAATTCAAAAATGAGAAAGGGACGGCTCTGTAAGGCTTTTTTGATCATGTTATGAATATAGTACAAGTCCTTACAAAGCACAGCCCTAAAATGGGCATGGATCGATAAAGCTTATGCGCTCTCCGCCATTAGGGTGATGAATGGTGAGTTTTTCAGCGTGGAGCTGCAAGCGTGGTGCGGCTTTATGGGCGCGTTCATGCGCGTAAAAATCATCGCCCAAAATCGGATGTCCGCCTTGCTCTTTATTGCCTAGCTCTAACAGATGTACGCGTAATTGGTGTGAGCGCCCTGTTATAGGGTTAAGCTCGAGCCGCGTTACGGGGCTTCCATCCGGCAGTGTTTCACGCGCAAGCACTGTCCAATGCGTTTGCGAAGGACGGCCATGCTCATAACAGACCATTTGCATAGGACGGTTTTCCCAATCACATCTCAGTGGGAGATCAATTAAGCCCTCCTCGCCTTCAACATCACCCCAAATGCGCGCAATATATGTCTTTGCAGTTTTGCGGCGTTCAAATTGCTTACCGAGATGGCTTTGGGCTTCTTTTGTTCGTGCCATAATGAAAATGCCCGATGTTTCCAAATCAAGGCGATGCACGAGCAAGCTTTCAGGATAAAGAGCAGCGGCACGCGCTTGTAGACAATCAGCGTGATCTTCTGCTCTTCCCGGTACGCTTAGCAGACCGGAAGGCTTAGAGAATACGAGTAGCGCGTCATCTTCATGCAAAATTTTTAGCGGCTCGCTGGGCGGCGCATAGCTAAAAGCTTTGGGTTTTGTTGGGCGCGTATACATAGAGCCGTCTTATAACGGCTTAATGCGCTTTTGTCACTGATTAAGCGCTGTCTCAAAGGCCGCCTTAAAGCGATCGAAATCCTCGATTTGCGGCATGTGGCCTAGCCCCTCAAGCTCGATCACATTAATCGCTTCGTTGCGCGCTTTAATGTGTGCGCCTAGCTGATCATAACGGCCAAGCTCATACTCCACGCCTTCTTTCATCCAGCCACGGCCTGGGCCTGTGCGATCGCGCGTACCGATAATCAGGCTCACCGGCACTTTAAAATCTTTAAATTCTTCTATCACGGGTTGGGTGAAAATCATATCAAATGTCAGCGCATTGACTTTCGCAACATCATCCCAATCCTCGCCTTGAATTTGTCCGATCAAAGGGTAAGCGAGCGCTTCATATTCAGCGCTCCACGCCCCGTCATAGTAATTCTTCTTTTGGTAAGCGATGAGTTTTTCAGGTGTTTTTGCTCGCTCGTTTTCATAGAAAAAATCGACATCTTTATATTCTACGAATTGTAGATAATTCTCTAAACCGATGGGATTTAAAAGAATGAGTTTTTCGACGGCTTCAGGATAAAGAAGTGCAAAACGAGAGGCGAGCATTCCGCCCATAGAATGACCGACAAGAATTGTTTTTTCTAATCCTAAGCTTGCTTGTAGATTTTTAGTATTAGCGGCTAGAGCCGCAAAGCTATATTGATACTCATCTTCTTTGGAGGATTTACCAAAGCCGATTTGATCAGGCATTAAAACGCCATAGCCTTGGCTTTGCAAATATTCAGCTGTGCTTTTCCAATAGGCGGCATTGAAATTTTTTCCATGCAGCAAAGTGATAACGGGCTTGCCCTGATCTTTGGCTGGGAGATACATATAAGCCATTTTCAAATCTTCGCCTTGTGAGCGGAAGCGATAGAGTTTTACGGGGTATGGATATTCATATGTACTAAGCTCTTCATCATAACGTAGATTTTGATAGCTTGGTGCGGCTTGTGATGTTGTGTCCTGCGCGCCGGCAGAAAAACTCATGAACACTGCGATAATCGCTGTAAGTAAAATAGCCAGACGTAACATTTAAAAGCCCCATTATAATTTGATTATCTTAATCACTTAGCGTTAGGGGCGATAAAGGCAAATTAATTTTCAAACTCCTCTAAGCTCGGCACGCGGGTGAAAGCGATTTTCGTTCCGACATAGCCCGCATCGCTTTTCGGGCATGTGCCGAGCTGCACCGCGCCGCGTCCATATTTTTTCGCGAGCTGGTCCATCACACCGCTTAAGCGCTCATCTTTTTTCTTTTGCACGGCGTTTGTTTTTTCCCCTAGCTGAGCAAAGAGATCGAGCGTCACATCTTGGGGCTGGTGCAGATCATAGATATTGACGGATATTTTTTTCAATTTTTGAGGCGCTGCTGCACGCAGCATATCTGCCCATAATGTTTGTAGCGCATTTAAAAAAGCGAAATTATCCTGCGCCTCTGTAAAACGCATCTCTCCCGCCCAGCGGCGCCCCTCAATCGTGCGCACCGAGAGATTATATCTACGCGCATAAAGATTATAGCTACGCAAACGGCTTGCCGCTTTGAGGGTTAATTGCCGCGCCATGTTATAGGCGTGTTCAGGCGGGCGGTGCTGTGGTTCTAAAACGCGGGAATGACCGACAACGCTTTTCTGGGTTTCCTTATCCGGGACTTCATAGCCATGCAGCTTATACCAAAAACGTTCGCCGGCTACACTGCCCCAGATTTTACGCGCATGTTTCGGGCTTAGATTCCAAAGCTGCTCGATTGTATAAATCCCTGCAGCATTGAGCCGCGCTTCCATATTGCGCCCTATGCCGGTGAGATCGCTTAAATTCAGCGCGCATATCGCCGCCTTATAGCGCTGAGGCCGCAGCACCACTAAGCCATCAGGCTTTTGCATATCCGTTGCGATTTTCGCCAGAAATGCATTTGGCGCTATGCCGATCGAGCAGCGTATATGCGTGCCGAGATTTTCTAGTAATCCGCGCTTAATTGAAGCGGCAATTTTAAGCGCGTTATCAATCTCGCGCTCTGGCCCTAAAAGCTGGCACGCGGCTTCGTCAATCGAGCATATTTTATCGATATGAATATGACGTTCAACCTCGGCCATAATGCGCTCGTGATAATGAACATATTTATCATGGCGGGCGAGCACGCAAATAAGATCCGGGCAGAGCTTTTTCGCATCGAAAATTTTTGTGCCCGTTTTTATGCCATAGGCTTTAGCTTCATAGCTGGCGGCAATGGCGCAGGTGCTATCGGTCATCATTGGAACAACGGCGACAGGCTTGCCGCGCAAATGGGGCTGGTCTTGTTGCTCCACGCTCGCGAAGAAGCTGTTGAGATCAAAAAACAGCCAGTTGAGAGTTTTTATAGGTGTAAAATTTGTATCAATGCTCATAAAACGACTCTTGCCTGAGTCTTAGGTCAGAGTCAAGAACAAAAGGTGAACACTTTAGGTGATAAAAAAGCGAATCCATTATAGAGCCGCTTTTTATTTTCGTGTCTTAATCTTCAAAAACAACTTTCACGCCGCGTTTTTTGAAATAGCTTTGCATCATTTTGCGGCCAGCGCGGTTATTTTGCGCTAGTTTTTCAGGAGCGAATTTAGCTTCTTTCACGCCCTCGCTCGTCATCGCCTCTTTGAGGTTAGCAATGTGAAAATCAATATCGAGATTATTAGCTTCTAATGATTCATAAACGGCCTGCGTGGCTTGTTCTACGGATAATGACATGACG
The DNA here is from genome assembly GCA_002687495.1 of Micavibrio sp. GTDB lineage: Bacteria > Pseudomonadota > Alphaproteobacteria > Micavibrionales > Micavibrionaceae > TMED27. Next base: position 11,950 of record NZAJ01000032.1, read on the forward strand.
TTTCCTTCTTTATTTTTATGCAGCATAAGCTGCGCGGCACATATAAAAGCCTATATTATTCTTCGTTCTTTTTTACCAAGATTGCTGCGAAAAATCCATCCGTATTGTGACGATATGGGCTAAGGCGCATATAAGGGCTGCCAAGCTCTTCGGGCACAGGTTGAAGCTCAAACTCAGGGTGATTAGCCAAGAAGCTTTCGATTTGGTTTTCATTTTCCGCGCGCAAGAGCGAGCATGTCGCATAAACGAGCTTACCGCCCGGTTTTACATTCTTAGCGGCTTTTTCTAAAATCTCGGCCTGTACTTCGATGAGCTCAGTCAAAGATGGGCCATAATTCGCCCAGCGCATATCCGGGTTACGGCGCCATGTGCCTGTGCCTGAACATGGAACATCCGTGAGCACGATGTCGAATTTTTCTTTTTGACGGCGCAGCCATTTACGGTGCTGCTCTTCTTCTAAAGAGCGTAGCTCGACGATGTCAGCGATGCCCGCTTTTTTATAGCGGCGGCGTCCGCGCTCTAGGCGCTTGGTGTTGTTATCCATAGCAACGATACGACCTTTACGCTGCATCGCGCTGGCAAGAGCGAGCGTTTTACCGCCGCCCCCTGCACAAAAATCAAGCACTTGCATGCCCGGTTTCGCGCCGCAAAGATAAGCAATCATTTGCGAGCCTTCATCTTGGATCTCAACCCAGCCCTTATTCATGGCTTTGGCTTTAGAAAGATAGGCTTTATCGGTGCAACGAAGCCCCCAAGGTGACAAAGGTGTCGGTTCGGTTTCTATGCCGTCTTTCGCAAGAGACCCAGCCGCATTTTCACGGGTAATTTGAAACAGATTAACGCGAAGATCCAGTGTAGCGCTTTCCAGCATCGCGCTGAGCTCTTTTTCGAAATCTTCCCCATAGAGGGCGCTGAGCGCTTCTTCATGTTCTGGCGGGCATTCTACGCGCACGGCGGCGCTCATTTCATCGCTATTTAAGCTTTGGCCTAACAGGGCGTTTGCAAAGCTTTTTTCTTGCTCATTTAATGCTGCCGGTGCGTATTTAGAGCCATCAAATAAATCATTCACACGCTTTTCATCTAAGTTTTCACCAAGGATAAGCCAAGCGAGAGTGATATTGCGCGGGGAGAGCGCTTGTTTTTGCTGCTCTAGCCACCAATTTAAGCGCGCACGGGCGCGGGCAATGTTATAAACACGCTCGGCGATTTCACTACGGTCTTTTGAGCCGATATAGCGGCGATTACGCATATAATCTCCGACCACGCTATCCATAGGGACGCGGGTTTGCTCGGCGATTTTTTCCAAGATTTCAATAGTGCTTTCGATACGACTTGCTGGTTTCATGAGGGGGTTGTATAGCGTTGCGCGCAAAAAGGGAAGATAAAAAAACCTGACCCGCATCACGCTTAGGTCAGGTTCTTTAATTTCAAAGGCGGATCAATTAGTGATGCGCTTCTTCTTCATGGTGCTCTTCCATATGCTCTTCTGCATGGTCTTCCATGTGCTCTTCTGCATGGTCTTCCATGTGCTCTTCAGCGTGCTCAGCTG
>NZAJ01000033.1 GCA_002687495.1 Micavibrio sp.
CACCACTGATTTTACCAGTTCACCCGATGCTTGATGCTGCGATGGAAGCTGCTCGAGGGAAATCCTCTATCGGCACTACAGGGCGAGGAATTGGCCCGGCATATGAAGATAAGATTGCGCGTCGTTCTTTGCGTGTTTGTGATTTGGAATATCCAGATGTTCTTCGTGAGAAGCTTGAAAAGATGCTCTTGCATCATAATGCTTTGTTGCGTGGTTTGGGTGCGGATGAAGCGAATGCAGATGAAATCTATGATGCTTTGATGGATGTTAAAGACAAGATTTTACCTTATAAAGCAGTGACTTGGAAATTGCTTGATGAGGCTAATAGAGAAGGTAAGAAGATCCTTTTTGAAGGGGCGCAAGGTATGATGCTTGATGTAGATCATGGAACGTATCCATATGTTACATCGTCGAATATGGCGTCAGGGCAGGCGGCAACAGGCTCTGGCATGGGGCCAGATGCAGTCGGGTATGTTCTTGGTATTACAAAGGCTTATACTACTCGCGTGGGTAGCGGTCCATTTCCAACAGAGCAAGAAAATGAAGTCGGAGAGTTTTTAGGCACTAAAGGTCATGAGTTCGGTACGACTACTGGACGTAAGCGTCGTTGTGGTTGGTTTGATGCTGTTCTTGTGCGTCAAACTGTTAAGGTTGGCGGCATTCATGGTTTAGCGCTTACAAAGCTTGATGTTTTGGACGGTCTTGATGAGATTAAAATCTGTGTGGCTTATGAGCTGGATGGCGAGCGTATTGATTACATGCCAGCGGCGCAAGAGGCACAGGCACGCATTAAGCCAATCTATGAAACGCTTGAAGGTTGGAAGGGCAGCACACGCGGCGCGCGTACTTGGGTTGATTTACCAGGCGAGGCTGTGAAATATGTTCGTCATATTGAAGAGCTTGTTGGTGCGCCAGTATCGCTGCTTTCAACTAGTCCAGAGCGTGATGACACGATTTTGGTGACAGACCCATTTTTGGGTAATTAGCCTATAGAAGCTTATTGTTATTTTACTTTTTGTGGTTTCAGGGCTACAATAGTAGGGTTATGAGCGCTTTTCTGAGTATGTGCGTAGCGCCGAGCTTTCTAAAGGATTCCTATATTTCATGGCTGAGGATAGGCAAATGGAGGGGGCAGTGAAGGAAACTGACCCATCTGTTAAAAGTAATACAGCAGATCCGAAAGGTAAGGCAGAGGATAGCCGTGCGAAGGCTGTTGTTGAAAGCATAGATAAAAAAGACCAAGGTAAATCTATTGGCGAAATTGCAGAACGTGCGGAAACTGTTGGTGGTCATACTGCGCTATTAAAGAAGTCTATTGAGATATTTTCAAATAAGCCTTTACCAGAATATGATCATGGTCCGAATAAAGCTTATGTTGCAAATTCTTCGAATAAGGATTTAGGGGGCGGTTCAGCATTAGTCGCCATAGTCTGTGAGCCATACCTCATTCCTCGAACCGGTGCTCTTATCAAATATACAGCTTTTGTGAATCCAAATATCGCTGAATTGGTTGAATATGGAGTGGTTTTTTGGCCGCCCGCTCAACAAGAACGTTATGTATTTGTCTATAAGAATACTTGGCAAAAACCTTTGCTGGCAAAAGGTGAAATGCAAGCTATGGGCTTGAAGCCAGAGATGGTTATGGAACATATCTTAAAGCCACTTATCACCGTTATGCGCGATTTTAAAGATCGTGATTTTACACATGGTGCAATTCGTCCATCAAATATGTTCGGTATTCTTAGGGGTGACGATGGCAGTATAAAAGTCGATAAAATTGTGTTGGGTGATAGTTTGTCTATGCCTGGTTCCTTTTGTCAGCCAGCACTTTACGAGCCTATTGAGCGTGCGATGACTGACCCTATCGCAAGGGGGCTTGGTACACAATCTGATGATTTATATTCATTAGGGGTTTCTCTAGCGATTATGATGCGTATGAATGATCCGCTTAATGGGTTGTCTGATGAAGAAGTTATTAGGAAAAAAATTGAGGTTGGTACTTATTCTGCGATTACGGGTAAGGATCGTTTTAAAGGCGATATTTTAGAGCTATTGCGTGGAATATTGCATGATGACCCTTCACAAAGATGGACGATAGATGAAGTGGGCGTGTGGCTCGATGGACGTCGATTAAGCCCTAAGCAAGGGCTTGTTCGCAAGAAAGCGCCTCGGCCATTTACGTTTCTTAATGGGCGGTATTTTATTCTTCCAGTTTTATCTATGCAGCTTAAAAATAGCCCTTCTGAGGTGCGCCGCATTGTTGAGGATGATAGTTTATTTCAGTGGCTAGAGCGCTCTGTTGATGATGAGGAAGCTTTAGAACGCGTTGAAAAAGCTGTTAATGACCTTAAAGATCGAGGTGGTTCTGCTGGTCCGACTTACCAAGATAGATTGGTTGCTAATATTTCATCCGCCTTAGATACGTCAGCACCTCTACGTTATAAGGGCTTGAGTGTTATGGGGCATGGATTAGGCACGGCTATAGCCGAGGCTATGGTTTTAAAGAAGGATTTGGCACCTTATATTGAGATCCTCGATAATAATTTGTTGGCGAGTTGGTTGGGCTTTCATAGTAATCCTAATGTCGATATTACCGGACTGTTTTCTAAATCTGAACTAGCGCGCAGGATGATAGGTAATAAGCGTATGGGGGAGGGGATTGAGCGCTGTTTATATCTACTGTCTCCCGAAGCGCCATGTTTAAGTGAATTGCTTAAAGCTTATTTTGTAACGGATGGTGAGGAGCTTCTTTACGCTTTTGAAGATTTATCGAGTAAAGGCAAAATGGCGAGTATGTATATAGATCGCCATGTGGCCGCTTTTTTGATGCAAAAAGAAGCAAAAGTTATTGATGGGTGCTTGTATGATTTAAATTCTGGTGAAGCTCCGCGTGTTATTTTGTCCAATCTACGTGTTATGGCGGCGTTGCAAAAACGCCATAATATAGCGGCTCTTCCTGGTATGGGGGGCGTGTTTGCTGGTGTGGCGCGCAGCGTTTGCGAAGGGTTTAATGATCGCGAGACGCGGGATCGCTTGGAAAAAGAGCTTAAAGTCTTTGCGGATAAAGGCGATTTGGTCAAGATGTCCGAATTATTGGATGATCCTGCCTTAACACATAAAGATAATAAAGCTTATGATGCTGCTAAAAACGAATATAAGGCTTTAGTCGAAGAGGCTGAATTGGTTGAAGAGCGCTTACTGGATAAGGAAGCTTTTGGTCAGGAAATGGGCCGTAATTGGGCTGCGATAGGTTCAACATTACTTTTAACGTTTATTATTGTAGCTGTCGCACTTTCAGGGATTTTTGGTGGCACAGTCCGGTAGTGGCCACATCGTGTTTGGTTTTAAATTTGTGAGATAGAAATGGCGAAGTCATCTAAAAAGAAGAAGAAAAAAACAGGCGGTGTAAGACTGTATTTGATGCTTGTCTTTTTGGCTGTCGTTTGTGCTGTCTTCCTCTCAACAAGTTTGATCTTATTTATTGGGCTCATTCCATCATTTGTCGCTTTCTTTGTGGATCAAAGTGAAAAGAAAATGAAAGCGGTAACGGTAGGTTCTTTTAATGCGATAGGGTGCATTCCTTTTGTGATGCAATTGTGGGATCAGGGTAAAAGCTTAGAAGTTGCGATGCAGATTATTTTTGATCCAATGGTTTTGGTTATTATATATTCAGCCGCTGCGGTTGGGTATTTGGTTGATTGGATGGTTGTTTCGGTTGCTACAGCATTACTCTATAAAAAGGGGCAAGACCGTAAAGAGGCTATTGCAAAAAGGCAGGCGCAACTTATAAAACGTTGGGGTGATGGCGTTAAGGGTGAATAGCTGTGTTTTTAAGTTGCTGATTTGAAATGAGATTTAATTTTTGGGACGTACTGTTTAGTTAATCAGTCTGTTTTTATAGTCCCTATTTGCGACAATGTTATATTTTGGGTTTTGTGAGTGGTTTGGGGGCTTGTGCACCGTCAGATTGTTTTAACGCCATAACAATGCGCAGATTGCGTTCAATTTCAGTTTTCTCAGGCTGTAAAGCTTTGGCTTCTTGGAGGATTTCTATAGCATCATTCAATCTTTTCTGTGAGGCTAGGTTAAGTGCTAGCGTGCTCATGATTGTGGTCTTATCGCCGTGCCATAGCTCTAAGGCTTTTCTAAAGGCTTTTTCTGCGTCCTCGTGCTCTTCCTGTATCTCAAGAGCTGTGCCGAGTACCATGAAGGCCATATCGTAATTTTCGTCAGTCAGTGTTGCTTGTTTTGCAACTTTAACTGCTTGGTCTATTTTCTCTTCTTCAATCAGAATAGCGGCATATTCAGTTTTTGTTGGCGCTGTCGCTTCTTTATTTTCAGCTAAGTCTTTTAAGACCTTGCGTGCTTCAGAGTATTTTGCAGCTTTGCGAAGTGCGATTGCGTATTCAGTTGCCGCATATTCGCTTTCAGGCGCGTTCTTAAAGCGTGATTCAAGTGTCTCTAATGAGCTGCTAGGCTCTTGCGATAAGCTCTCTCTGCTAATGAGTTTTGCAATGCGGTTAGAGCGTTCATCTTTGAGGTTTGTGTAGTTATAGCCGCCTGTAGTGGAGCAGGCTGATAGCGCAAGCGTTGTGAGGCTAAGCGTTATGAGGGCAAGTTTTGATGTGTGGTTATATGCTTTCATCATGCCTGAATATTTGGGGTTATATTTTTAAATATCATACCCAACTGAAACTCGCTTGAGCAATAGCAGAATGATTTGCTCTACAGATATTATTCGAGATGCTCTATCACATCTGTGAGTTTATGCACGATTACGTCAGGATCAGCGTCTTTAAGGCGTTTGCGTGTAATGCCGCCGTCAGTAATGCCGTAGCTTTTTATGCCAAGTTCACGAGCGATTTCAGGCTCTTCCATGGAATCGCCAATGATTGAGGTGTTCTCGGCTTTATAGCCTTTATATTTCATATATTCGCGCAACCTTAAAACCTTTGTCGTGCTCTGGAGGATTGTGGTGCCATCGCAGTCATGTGCGTTTATATCTTTGAAATAGTGATGCAGTTTTAACCGATCCAGATGCTCTTCAATTTTGGTTGTGATGTAATTTGAAAGAATCATGCAATCATAACCATTCTCATTGAGATGCTCTAAAAGCTCGCGTGCGCCTGTGCGGGTTCGGGTTTTATCTGCTAAGCGCTCATAGCTGCTTTGAAAGACTTGGTTGCCTTCATCTTTTCTCTCTAAAACTTTTTCGGCGCTTACACCGTTATCTTCGTAGAATTTAAGGACAGGGAAATTGAAGGTCTTTCTGAAATCTAATAGCGAAATAGATTCCGCGCCATAAAAGTTAAGGCATATATTTGATGCTTTCCAAGAGGGGATGGTGTCTGAGAGGATGGTGCCATTCCAATCAAAGACGAAAAGTTTTTTGCTGCTATTCATAGGAGTAATGTAGGTAATAAAAAACGGCCTGAAAAGAGGCCGCTTTAATAAAACTTAAATTATGCAGTTAAAAGCTTATGCTGCTTTTGCAAGAGCATCTTGAGCTTGTTTAGCGATCGCTGCGAATCCTTTTTCATCATGGATCGCGATCTCTGATAGAGATTTGCGGTCTAGCTCGATGCCTGTAAGCTTAAGGCCGTGCATGAATGTTGAATATGTCATGTCATGTAGGCGTGCTGCAGCGTTGATACGCTGAATCCACAATTTGCGGAATTCACGTTTCTTAGCGCGACGGTCACGATATGCGTACTGACCTGCTTTTTCTACAGCTTGAACGGCAGTACGGAAACAATTCTTACGACGACCGTAATAACCTTTAGCTTGTTTGATAACTTTTCTGTGACGAGCGTGTGCTCTTGGTCCACCTTTTACGCGTGCCATGGTTTACGCCTCCTGTGTTTGAGCAGCTTTAGGAGCTGACTTTGATTTGCGTTTATATGGCAAGTAATTGCGCATAACTTTACGAGCATCTGGTTCGCTCATTGTTGTCATGCCTTTAGCCTTGCGTTTCATTGATTTTGGTTTGTTCATCTGCATGTGGCGCATTTTGGACTGTTTCACCTTGATTTTACCTGATGCAGTTACGCGGAAACGTTTTTTCGCGCTGCTTTTAGTCTTCATTTTCGGCATTTCTATCTCCTTTTATCTACGATATTTATCCTTTTACTGCGTTATGAGGTTACTTACATATAAGAATATGCTTCGTTTCTCATGCCTTGTGTAAGTGTAAATCTCTTTGATAAATCAAATGATTACCTTACTTAAAGCCAGTTTAAGGCGTAGTGATCGAGGCAGCCGTTTTCGCCAGATCACCATTGAATGGAGGGGTTATAGCGGGTTTTGCCTAGGGAATGCAAGGGAAAAATGCGCCTTGTTTTTATGATTTAGTGCCTTATTTTGAATGCTCTAACAGTTAGGAGAAAAAATAATGGCTATGGAATATCTTCACACGATGGTTCGTGTTGAAAATTTGGATGAAGCATTGGAGTTTTATTGCGGTAAATTCGGTCTTATCGAGACATCGCGTATGGAGAATGAAGGTGGGCGTTTTACGCTTGTGTTCCTTGCTGCGCCAGGTGATGAAGATCGCGCGAAGAGCGCTAAAAGCCCATTATTGGAGCTGACTTATAATTGGCCAGATGAGGATGGGAATACTGAGAGCTATTCAGGCGGGCGTAATTTTGGCCATTTGGCGTATCGCGTTGATAATATCTACGAGACTTGTCAGGATTTGATGGATAAGGGCGTTGTGATTAATCGCCCGCCGCGTGATGGGTATATGGCGTTTATTAAATCACCAGATGGTATTTCTATAGAGCTTTTACAGCGTGGAGATGCTTTGGAGCCTCAAGAGCCTTGGGCTAGCATGGAAAACACTGGGAGTTGGTAGGCTGTGTTTGCCCGCTTTTAAGTGTATTTCGCAATAAATTGATGGATTTGGTAGAGCATAGATTCGCGCTGACTTTTTTGTGGTAGTCCGTGCTCTCCATCTTGAAAAGATGTTATTTCTAAGCGTCTGTTGGTTACAAGATTTCTTAATATGTCGAGATTATCGTATGGTGAAATCTTGTCTTTCTCACCTTGCATGATGAGAAGCGGAGCGTCTAAGGGCGGTAATTGCTGTGCGAGAACACTAGTTTTAAGTTCGTTAATTAACGGTACTCCTATTTGTGTTCCAGAGACGATGATGTAACCTTTTTTTGTATCGCTCTCGGTGATCGTTATGCCGTTTAGTAAAACGTTCACTACGTGTTGTAAATCAAGGCATGGCCATAAAACAACATTGCACAGGATGCATATCTCTTCATCTTTAAAAAGAAGCGGGAGATGCGCACTGAGGCCTTCAGCAATGAAAATGATGCGTGTTATATCTTTCGTCTTTGCCCAGTCAATACAGGCTTGTATATCTTCTTTTGCGCTTTGTAATGTGAATTCTGCGCTATAACCGGAGCTGTCGCCACAGCCTCTGAAGTTGGGGGCTAGGCATTGATAGCCTTTATCTATCAATGAAGGGATGAGGAGTTTATATATATTTTCAGTGCCGTTATTGCTGCCCGGGAAACTGTGGAGCACAATGATAAGTGTATCATCTGTAACGGGCGTGAGCGTTGCATCCCCGTGCGCAAAGGCTGCCGAAATATGCTGATCATCATTGATCTTGATTTTGATAGTTTCGCTCATTCTTGCTCTAGTTTATAAATATTGTGTTTAGTATAACATTAGTACTTCTTAATGTAGAGAGGAAAAATTCACTTTTGGTTGAATTTTTAATGTGCTTGTGCCCATGAGTGTGCGTGTCCTGCTTCTACCTCTAGCGGAACGGATATTTTAACACCGCAGACATTTTGAAATGCGTTCTCCATAATGTTTTTGACTAATGTGGTTGTTTGTTCCAGCTCATCTGTAGGGACTTCGAAGATTAATTCGTCATGTACTTGAAGAAGCATTTTTGCACTTAAGTGCTCTTTTTCTATGGCGGGCGGTATTTTTGCCA
>NZAJ01000034.1 GCA_002687495.1 Micavibrio sp.
CGTAAGTTTAAGCTTGTTGATACGGCTGGGATGCGTAAGCGCACGAAGGGTATAGATGCGATTGAAAAGATGAGCGTCGAGGATTCTTTGCGCGCTATTCGCTTGGCGCAGATTGTTATTCTTGTGATTGATGGAACTGATCCTATGGAGAAGCAAGATGTGCAGATTGCCTCGCATGTGATTGAAGAGGGGCGCGCTTTAGTTGTTGCCGTGAATAAATGGGATAGTGTTGAAGATCGTGAGGAAACACTGGATCAGCTGCAGTATAAATTTGATACCTCTTTGGCGCAGCTCAAAGATATTCCATATCAAACGCTATCGGCTTTGAATGGTAAGAATATTAATAAGCTTCTTGATCGTTGTTTGTGGGTTTATGATATTTGGAATATGCGTATTAAAACGGCTGGGCTTAATAAGTGGCTCGCGAGGATGGAGAGCCAAAACCCTGCGCCGCTTATTTCTGGGCGTTCGAACCGTTTGAAATATATCACACAGATCAAAACCCGTCCGCCTACATTTGCGCTTTGGTGTGCTCGCCCTGAAAAGCTTGCTGATTCTTATAAGCGTTTTTTGATTAATGGCTTGCGCCGTGATTATAAAATTCCAGGCGTACCTGTTCGCCTTTTGGTGAGAAAATCTAAAAATCCTTACGCTTAAGGTTTGATAGGCGCTTTATGTGCTTATCTAAATCTATGGTTATAGATCTTGCGCGTTAGAAGTGAAGCTGTACTTGCCATTTACTGTTTTAGATATTAGGTGTATAGCTCCTTAAGAGTTAGAAAAATGAGGTTTTTATGAACATACAGGCAAAGAAAAAAGTCTTTTCAGGCGTGCAGCCTACAGGCTCCCTCCATTTAGGTAATTATATCGGCGCTTTGTCTGTATGGGTGAAAGAGCAGGATAATTTTGATGGGATATATTGCGTAGTTGATCTACATGCTTTGACTATTCCTGAAGCGATTGAGCCTAAAGTTTTTCATGAAAAGAATTGGGAAACTGTGGCGATGTATCTTGCCTGCGGGATTGATCCGAACAAGAGTACGATCTTTATTCAATCTCAGGTGAGAGAACATACGGAGCTTGCTTGGATTTTAACATGCATGACGCCTATGGGCTGGCTTGAGCGCATGACGCAGTTCAAATCAAAATCAGGTAAGCAGGAAACCGTAGGAACAGGTTTGTTTACTTATCCTGTTTTACAAGCGGCAGACATCCTTCTTTATGATACGGAAGTTGTGCCGGTTGGCGAGGATCAAAAACAGCATATTGAGATTACGCGCGATATCGCGCAGCGTTTTAATCAGATGTTTGGCGAAGTGTTTGTATTGCCAGAAGCGATGATCCCGAAAGCGGGGGCGCGTATTATGGGCTTGGATGATCCTGAAAGTAAGATGAGTAAGTCTTCAGCCGTTAAGAATGCTAAGCATGCTATTGGGGTTGTAGATGAGCCTAAAAAGATTATTAAGGCTATTAAGGCTGCGAAAACAGATAGTGCGTCTGAAGTGTCATTTGAAGGGGAAATGTCACCGGGTGTAAAGAATTTGCTGACTATTCATCATGTTATGACTGGGTGGGATGAGGCGCAGCAGCGCGCGCATTTTGAAGGTAAGGGCTATGGTTTCTTTAAAAGTGAGATTGCGGATGCTGTAGTTGAGCGTTTAAGCCCTATTCGCGAGGAATATACGCGTTTACTTGATGATCGTGCTCATTTACAAGCTATTGCGCGTATGGGGGCGGAAAAAGCTGGCGCACAAGCGGAAGCTAAGGTGAAGGCCGTTAAGGACGCTCTTAAAATTAATTTCTAAACTCAGCGATATTCCCATCTGTGGATAAGTTTGTTATAGTATGGGTGTCTATGCGCAGCTTCTTGCGCAGTTTTTATGAATTTTAGGAGTTGTCGAGATGAAAAGATCATTATCTTTTGGGGCAATTTTATCAGTATCTGCCTTTGTGGCTTCGTTTAGCATGAATAGTGCCTCTGCGCAGGATGTCCCGTGGGATGCGCAATATCAGGGGTATGTCGCTCTAAGTACGGATTACGCGCACCGCGGTATTTCACGTGCAGATGAAAGCTTTGCATTGCAGGCTGGCGTTGAACTTGAGCATAATAGTGGGCTATATGGCGGCGTTGATGCCTCGAGTGTTGATTTTAATGACAGTGATGAAGCGAAGATTGAGCTTGATGTTGGGGCTGGCTATCGAGGTGTTTATGAGAATGTAAGATATGAAGGTGATCTTTCCTATTACATGTATCCCGGTGCCAATGATTCCCTTGATTATGATTATGCAGAATTAAGCGCTAAAGTCGGGTATGATTTCGATGTGGTCGATACGGAAGCGTCTATTTCATATTCACCAGATTATTTAAAAGGTAGCGGCAGTGCGCAATATTACAAGCTCGGTGCTGAGGTGCCAATTGATGCTTGGCCAAATTTAAAGGCGACAGGGCATGTCGGGTATCAGGTGATTGATGATGAACGCAATTTTGGTGTGCCGGATTATACAGAGTGGTCACTCGGTGCAGAATATAGCTATTACGGATTAGATTTCACGGGTGAATATAGTGACACTGATCTGGATGAGCCAAGCGAGTGTGTGGATGGCTGTGATGCGCGCTTAGTGCTTGGCGTATCTAAAAGCTTTTAGTGCCTGATTATAGAGCTCTTTAGCTTTTATCTATCTTATAGTTTTCATTTCTTGATTTAAAATTTCTCTCGCTGTGTGGAGCTTTTTCTCTAATGCTTCTAGATCTTTTGCGAGCGTTGAGAGGTCTTCGTTAGATTTTTCCTCTAGGATGTCGCGTGAGCTGTTCTCTAGTGTCCCTGATAGGCTGGAGACACCAAAGAAACCAAATGAGGCACTAGATGATTTTAAGGCGTGTGTGACGTCTGTGAAGGCTTGAGCGTTATTATCCTTGATTGCTTTGTGGGCAGTTTCTATGTAGCTGAGGGACTTTTCTATATAGAGATTGGCCATTTTCTCAAATTTGTCACCCATGAGGTCCATGAGTTCATGGAGTGTATCAAAATTCACATCTTCTTTAGGTGCTGTCTTTCTTATGGTCTTAACTGTATCTTCCTTGGGTGCGTTAGGCTCTACAGATGGTTGAGGCTTGGATTTTTCAATGATTTTTTTAGTGAGCCATTTTTGTAAGATGCTAATAAGGGCAGGCTTTTTAACAGGCTTTGTTAAGTAATCATCCATGCCTGCATCGTAGCATTTTTTATCATCGCCTTTCATGGCATATGCGGTGAAGGCTATGATCGGGGTAGGTTGTTCTTTTTCTATGTCTTGCTCATATTCGCGGATTTTCTGAGTGGCTTCAAATCCGTCCATTTCAGGCATGTTACAATCCATGAAGATGAGGTCAAAGTTATCGTTTTGGTAAAGGTTGATTGCTTCTAAGCCATTAAGAGCGGTTGTTACGCGGCAGCCCAGCCCTTCGAGTATTGTTGTCGCTACCGCTAAGTTTGTTGGATTATCTTCTGTTAATAGAATATGAGAGCCTTTAAAGTTCTCGATTTCTACAGCGTTTTCTGTGGCTGGTATGTCATATTCTCTTAATGTATGACGCGTGATGAATAAGTTTTTCTCATAGTTAGTTGCTTGTTTATTCGCTTCAAAACGTGAGATGGTTTTTATAATGTCATGGCCGCTGATCGGTTTGACTAAATACGCATTATATCCTGCAGTTTTTACATGCTCTATGTCGCCACGTTGAGGTGTAGAGGTCAGCATAATGATATGTGTGTCTTTATAGGGCTTTTTCTTGCGTATATTTTCCGCAAGCTCAAGGTAATCCATATCTGGTATGGGGGCGCTTATGATGATGTAATCATGTATTGAATTATGGCGGGTGTTTTTGATGAGGTTTAAGAGCTCTGTTGAGCTTTTAGCTGTTTCTAGATCGCTATCATATTGCTTGAGGTGTTTCTTAAGAATATGGCGAGATTTTTCATTGTGATCGAGAAGCAGAATTTTTAAATCTTTGAGATTAATATTTGCTTCTTCTATTTGTACTTTTTGTTCTGTGTTTTTCTCTAGCTCAATATTAAACCAAAATGTAGATCCTTCGCCGAGTGTGCTTTCTACACCAATCTCACCATTCATGTTAGAAACAAGTTCTTTACAAATTGATAGGCCTAAGCCCGTGCCGCCAAATTTACGTGTGGTTGAGCCGTCTGCTTGAGAGAACTTATCAAAGATGTAGTCTGTTTTATCTTCTGGTATGCCGATCCCTGTATCTTCAATAGAACAATAAAGTTTGATTTTGTCGCTCTTTTCTATTTCGTGTGATTTAAGGGCAATGAGTATATGGCCTTTTTCGGTAAATTTAAGGGCATTGCTGGTGAGGTTTAGCAGTATTTGTCTCAGTCTGCCGGGGTCGCCTATAAGGGTGCTTGGCAGATTGGCTGGAATTTGTAAGAGAACCTCTAAGCCTTTTTCGTGCGCTTTGACGGCAATGAGGTCGGCGACTTCTTCTATGAGTGGTATTAAATCAAATGGAATATATTCCATTTCTAGCTTACCGGCTTCGATCTTTGAAAAGTCGAGGATGTCGTTGACAAGCTGAAGCAGGTTTTCTGCGGAATTTACGGCTGTTTTTGCGTAGTTTAGTTGGGTGTGATCGAGATCAGTTTCCATGAGCAAGTTTGTCATGCCGATAATACCGTTCATCGGGGTTCTGATTTCATGACTCATATTAGCGAGGAATTCAGATTTTAAGCGTGCTCCTTCTTCTGCTTGTTCTTTAGCTTGTATGAGTTCAGCTTCTGCTTTTTTACGATCTGAAATATCGCGTACTACGCCAGTGAATAAACGCTCGTCACTGAGTTCCAATTCGGTGACGCCAAGCTCCATTATGAATGTGGAGCCATCCTTGCGCATAGCTTCGACTTCTCTGGCTTTGCCAATGATATGTCTTTGCTCTGTTTGTAAATAGCGCTGAAGGTAATGGTCATGTTCGATCGCGATGTGTCGCGGCATGAGCATTTTGATGTTTTTACCGACAACTTCATAGGAGGCATAGCCAAAGAGTTTCTCAGCCGTTGGATTGAATGAATGTATGATCCCGCTTGTATCAATGGTGATAATTCCATCCAGCACGTTATTAAAGATGGTTTCTAAACGGCGTTGCGAGTTTTGCAGCTCTCTAGCGAATTCGAAAATGGTTTCTTCATTAGCTTTTTGAAATGTAATGTCTGACATTGAGCCGACCATACGTACGGCTGTGCCTAAATCGTCGCGAATGGTACTGGCTTTCCCTCTAAACCAGCGATAATCGCCAGATTTTGTCATCATGCGATATTCTAGATCAAAGGGGGTATCGTTATTGATGTTTGCGTAAATTGCATTATTGAAAGCATCTTTGTCGTCAGGGTGTAGTAAAGCCTGGGTACTTTTTGTGCTTGGGATGATCTCATCATCTTTATAGCCTAAAAGTCTTTTTAGCTGTGAGGACCAATACATATTGTCCATTTGATTAATGTCCGGGATGTCCCAAATCCCTTCATTGGTCCCATCGACAACGAGTTCAAAGCGTTCTTTACTTTTCTTTGCGTTTTTAGCATTGGCTCTTGCTAGCTGGAGGAAGTAGGCGATAAGCGAGACGAGGATTGTCACAAACATTCCACAAGCAAAGAATATTGTCGGTAAGTGTAAACTTTGCTTTTTTATAAAAGCCTCAGTGGGGGTGAGTTTAATGCTCCATATTGTATCATTTACTGGGAATGTTTCTTCAATGAGTAAGTCATTTCTAACTGGTGAGGAAACATGGTTTTCAAAGGCTTTTACATTATTAATAGAAAACTGAATATGAAACTCATTGCTGTATAAATCGCCTAAATAGTTTCTGAGCACTTCTTCAATATTGAAAATGCCTGCTATAAAACCATCGAAGCGGCCATTTACATAGACTGGTACGTAGGCGATAAATGCTTTATAGCCTTGTATGAGATCCAGAGGGCTGGTTAGTGTTATTGAGCCTTTTTCGCTGGCACCAACGAGCGCTTTTGTACGTTCTTCATTATAAAGGATATATAAACCTTTTGCTTTTTCGTTACCTTTTTCTGGCTCAATCCAGCGAATATAATAGCTGTCATCGACCCATTCGACTGTGGTTAGTCCTGGTTGGTCTTTGACGTAGTTTCTCGCATCTCTTTGCCATTGTGCGTAGGGTGTTCCCCCTTTGACTTGCCAGCGATCAGCCATGCGCTTTAAGGCTAGGAGGTTCGATTGTATTGATTTGGAAATATCAGTTTTTGTAAGATCAGCCTGAATGGATACAGACTTTTTTATAAGTGCTATTTGTTGGTGCGATGCTTGTTGCCATAGGAGTAAGCTGAGTGCAAACCCTATGATGAGTACTGCAAGCGGGGCTAGCAAATGTGTTTTGAGATCCAGAAATTTAGGCATAATAGTTAGCTAGTTTTATCTATAGCTTTTTGAAGTCTATGGAGTAAGTTATCCTTATCAAATGGCTTCACTATATAGTCAATGGCACCTAATTCAAAGCTGGTTGATATATCGCTCAATCGGTCCTCACCTGTGAGCATGAGAACAGGTATATGCTTTGTCTCTTTATTGGTCTTTAGACGAATGAGCGCTTCATTACCGTCGATTTCAGGCATACGACGATCTAATATAATTGCAGAGCATTGATCAATGTTTCCACGATCGAAAGCTTTTTTTGCATTTGATGCGCATACAGCTGTATAGCCTGCAGAGACTAATATCTGTTCAAGCTGCATCAAGATGATTTCATCATCATCAATTATAAGTATTTGGTGGCTGTTTTCTGCGCTCATTGCTATGACTTTGTTGTTTTTTCTAATTATGCCTGATTTTGAGAGGGAAGATAAGGTTATATTTGTTTGGTCTTGTATAAATTACTTCTCTGTACGGCTATTTTGTGCGTTCTATTTTGAGACTTTTGTATGGTATGTGAGAATTTATATGGTTCGAATTTGAGACTATTTTTGTCTCACGTTTACTAAATGACTGTTTTTACTGATAAAAAAATTTGGCACGGCTTTTGCTATATGTTAAATACCAGATAATTTAAACAGGATGAAAAACAGGGAGAATTAAAATGACCGAGACAGCAAAAGCCTTATTATTTGTATGTTTTCTAGCAACAAGCGCAGTTGGCTTAATGGGATTTAGCTACACTTCACATAGCGGCCCAATTGTTCTCGGCACTGAGTGTCGTACTGCTGGTCATAATGGTGATCACCTCTATCTAGGTGCGATTGATTGCTCAGATCTGTTCTATAAAAACTAAAAGTTTCTTCCCTGTGAATAGAGAGCCCGTGTAGCTGGAGCTATGCGGGCTTTTTTATAATGTTGAAAAAGATA
>NZAJ01000035.1 GCA_002687495.1 Micavibrio sp.
CAGGGATGTATGACAAACACCAGTATCCGCAATCTCACGCGCATCAAGGTAGATAACATGGAATTTTTCATCAGATAAGGCAGGGTCGATCGCGCCAACAATAACTTTCTTCACCTTATGCGCTTCGTCTTTTTGGTTTCCTATCGTATGGAGATACAGCTCTTCACCGTCATAATACTGGCCATGTTTCAAATGATCCAAACCCATCCCTTCACTCCCTTAACCCCTTAATTTTGAAAACATTAACACCCAGATATTATTATGTCCAGGAATAAAAAAGGCCCTCAAATGAGAGCCTTTTTAAAATTCTTATAACTTATAAAGATTACGCCGCAGCTTCTTTTTTCTTGAATGACTTTGATGACATCATCAAATGTCTCTATGTGAATTTTATGGAATTGATCAGCCTTCGCATTATGCTCAGCGCATAAAAATTTGAGCATCGAAAGCGCCCAAGGGCTCTGAAATATAGTTTGTTCTTCTTTGGTCAATAAATCGTCAATATTATCTGCCATAATCCACACTCAATTGTTAAGGCTGTATATTTAATTCTTCATTGTTACTTGTGTTATCAGGCTTTCGCTTATAGGCACACGCAGCACCGATGAGCGCACCCGCTACGCCAAAGTTACGCGCTAACTCCCCTGCTCTTTCTACCCTTGTTTCATCCCATATTTGTTGCACAAGTTCTTCTGAGACACCAGCTTCATCCGCTAAAGTGAATTTCTCTTCATTAGTCATGTCTTTTGTGTACTCCACCGTACCAGCAAGTCCAGCTCCGCTTATTCCGCCTAAGACAGCTCCGCCAAATACTTTCATAAAATTTCGTCTATTCATTTCAATCCCTCTTATCGGTATTTATTATTTATCAACTTTAAATATTACCCATGTTTTAAAATGAGCAAACTACACAACCAATAGCATTACGTCAATTATTTTATTGACATAATTCACAAACCTTATTAAAAACTCACTATGATCAAAAAACGTGAATATAATTTTTATAAAGCTGGCAGTGCGGATTCAGCCGCGCAAGCCAAGATGGATATAGAGGAAGCATTACTGTCTGCGTTCTCCCCGTATCCTTTCCAGCGTGTTGAATATGCTACGCGCACATCTGAACATGTTAAAGACTTTCTTATAGGACAAATTAATACGCTCATATCGGAAGGCTCTTTGAGTCAGCAATTTTCAGGCGTCGCCAAAAAAATGGCTCTTCCCCATTTTGAGACATGTTTAAAAAACCCACATACATATAACCAAAATACAGCGCCACAACGTGAAGGGATCGTCAATAAGATCGTAAAGCAGTGCATTATTCACTTACCAGAGCATATTGCTAGCGAGATCGAACAAGGTAAGCTGCAGGTTCCTGTTATTTTTCAATAGTAATAAAAAAGGCCCTCAAGTGAGAGCCTTTTTAAAATTCTTATGATTCGTAAAGATTAAGCCGCAGCTTCTTTTTTCTTGCGGTTTTCTTTAACTTCTTCAGAAGGACCAGGTACGAACTCTTCTGTTTCACCAGTTGGGCCTGAGTC
This sequence comes from Micavibrio sp., assembly GCA_002687495.1. GTDB lineage: Bacteria > Pseudomonadota > Alphaproteobacteria > Micavibrionales > Micavibrionaceae > TMED27. Next base: position 1,539 of record NZAJ01000035.1, read on the forward strand.
TTGACCTTTTGCTGATTCATCACGATCAACAAGCTCGATCACAGCCATTGGTGCAGCGTCACCATAACGGAAGCCCGCTTTAAGAACGCGCGTATAACCACCTGAACGGCCTTCATAACGCTCAGCCAAGATATCGAAGATTTTCTTAACCATAGCTTCATCACGCATTTTAGAAACAGCCTGACGACGTTTTGCAAGTGCGCAATCCGGGTTAGCAGCAGCCTGCTTACCTAGAGTGATGAGTTTTTCTACATATGGCTTAAGCTCTTTTGCTTTTGGCAAAGTTGTTACAATTTGCTCATGCTTTACAAGAGAAGCAGCCATATTAGCCAACATAGCCTTACGGTGGCTTGTTGTACGGTTTAGTTTACGTTGTTTGATTCCATGTCTCATAACATTTCATCCTTTCCACCCTTTTTCGGGCTATTTGCGGCCTTCCGTAGAAGATCCATGGTGTTTCCGGAAGGCATCTTTTAACGGATCACATTCCGGGGCGGGCATTATGCCCTAAAGTTTTTCATGTGAGCGATATCGCCCACATGAAACAATTAACGCTTTAGAACTGGTGTTCTTCAGTTTTCTTAGCTAGCTCTTCAATATTTTCTGGTGGCCAACCTTCAGTTTGCATACCGAGGTGAAGACCCATAATTGAGAGCACTTCTTTGATCTCGTTAAGAGACTTACGGCCAAAGTTTGGCGTACGAAGCATATCGCTCTCGCTCTTTTGTACAAGATCACCGATGTAAACTATATTGTCGTTTTTCAAGCAGTTTGCAGAACGAACAGAAAGCTCAAGCTCATCAACTTTCTTAAGAAGATTTTTGTTGAATGGAAGCTCTTGCTCTTCTTCTTTTTCCGTTGCCGCTGCTGGCTCATCGAAGTTCACGAAGACTTGAAGCTGATCTTGAAGGATACGTGCTGCGAAAGCGACTGCATCTTCAGGAGAGATCACGCCGTTTGTCTGAACATTCAATGTCAATTTATCATAGTCTGTGATCTGACCAACACGTGTATCTGTTACTTCATATGACACTTTACGTACTGGTGAGAATACGCTGTCTACTGGGATAAGACCAACAGGTGCTTCTTCTGGACGGTTTTGAGCCGCTGGGCGGTAGCCCTTACCTGTGTCGACTGTCATTTCCATTGAAAGCTTAGCGCCTTTGTCCAATGTACAAATAACAAGGTCTGGGTTCATGATTTCGATGTCAGCACCCGCTTCGATTTGAGCCGCTGTTACTTCACAAGGACCTTCAGCAGAAAGACGCATTTTCTTAGGACCTTCAGCGTGCATGCGCACTGCCAAAGCTTTAATGTTAAGAATGATGTCTGTTACATCTTCGCGAACACCTTCGATAGAAGAGAATTCATGAAGAACGCCTTCGATCTGAACGCCTGTTACAGCAGCGCCTTGAAGAGATGATAGAAGTACGCGGCGTAGCGCGTTACCAAGTGTCAAGCCAAAGCCACGCTCTAGCGGCTCAGCGACAACACGGCCAACATGCAGTGCGTTTGCTTCTGTAATTTCTAGGTTTGTAGGTTTAATAAGTTCTAACCAGTTATTCTGAATCATAGTGTTTCCTTTTCACTTCACCGAGCTCTTAACTCGTCTCTTGTTACTTGTTATCTCTCGATAACGATTTAGCAGCGCCCCGCCACCATGGCGGGGTCACCGAAACTTTTAATTATACGCGACGCTTCTTCGGTGGGCGGCAACCATTATGTGGCACAGGTGTCACATCGTTGATTGTCTTAATCACAAAACCGATAGATTGTAGTGCACGTAGCGCAGATTCACGACCTGAACCAGGACCTTTAACGCGAACGTCAAGTTCCTTCATACCGTGTTCTTGTGCCTTACGGCCTGCATCTTCAGCAGCAACCTGCGCCGCATATGGCGTAGATTTACGTGAGCCTTTGAAGCCCATCATACCTGCAGATGACCAAGATACAACGTTACCTTGCTTGTCTGTGAATGTTACGAGTGTGTTGTTGAATGTTGAGTTAACGATAACGTCACCAGCAACAATATTCTTTTTCTCTTTTCTTTTAGCTTTAGTCTTAGGCTTAGCCATAACTTAATCCTCCCTTATTTCTTCTTACCAGCGATTGGTTTCGCAGGGCCTTTGCGTGTGCGTGCATTTGTTTTTGTACGCTGGCCATTTACAGGAAGACCGCCACGGTGACGCAAACCACGGTAGCATTTCATGTCCATCAGACGCTTGATGTTCATTGATACTTGACGACGAAGATCCCCTTCGATTGTGTAAGCATCAGAATCAATTTCTGAACGGATTGCGTTTAGAGTGTCTTCATCAAGCTCACCCATACGCTTTGTTACATCGATTTTTAGTTTTTCGCAGATCGCGAAAGCAGTTGTCATACCAATGCCATGAATATATGTCAGGGCGATTGGCGTGCGTTTTTTGTCGGGTACGTTAACCCCAGCAATACGTGCCATTTACTTTTTCCTTTATCAATTTAATAACGAAACCGTATAAGCCTTCTCAAAATGAGTCTGACAGCCGGTTCCTTAACCTAAAGACCCTAAGTTAGAGTCACGCGCGGAATATATAGATTTCCCGCAACAGGTCAAGCTTTTATTTTACGAATCATAAGCCCTTAAATTAAAGCTTAGGGCGTGCTAAGATCTGAATGTAAAAATACTCTAGAATTTCAAGCATCATGGCCTTAAACATCCCCTCGTCAACAGACCCTTTAACACAAGCTATACAACTGTTTGAGCGCGGTGAGCGCAGCGCGGCAGAAAAATCTTTTCGACAGATCATTAAAAAGCAGCCACAAAATGCGACTGCGCTCGCCTATATAGGGGAAATCTTACTGCAAGCCAAGCGCGCTGATGGGGCGTTTCAGCATTTTAGCCGCGCCGTAAAAGCTGATGGTAATAATGCTCTGGCTTGGCGCGGAATTGGCGCAGTACAGCTTTACGCTAAGGGTGATTACAATAAAGCGATTGAAGCCCTCTCACGCTCAGTGGCTCTTAACCCTTTAGATGCCCAGACTTATTTCCTTATGGGGCAAGCTGCACAGAAATTGAAGCTCTATGATGATTCTGTTTCCCTGTTTGAAACAGGCCTTCAAATGAAACCCGAACATGCAGAAATGCGCTCTTATTTAGCTTTAAGCTATCTATATCAACGCCGTTTTGATGATGCACTCACGATGCTTTTTGAAGCTTTGGGACAAGATCCACATAATGCCAATATTTTAATGAACGGGCTTAAGATCGAGCAATATGGGGTCTTCAAAGATGAGCATGTAAAGCAATTTGATCAATTTATTGAGGCTGAAAAACAATCGGCGCGTATTCGCGATTATTATTATCTTCGCCAATATGAACACGCGTTACGCATAAATGACCGCGCGAGTGCTTATGCAGCCCTGCAAAAGGTAGATGATAACGCCGAGCGACAAGGAAGCGTTAAGAATTATCGTTTAAGCAATCTTTATATGGCAGATGGTGCGTGCGATAAAGCCATGCAACATTTGCACAAAGCAAACCGCATGTGGTCAAAGCAACGCGCTTTGCAGCATTATAAGAAAAGCGCCTTTCCTCTCGCCATCAAGCATAGTGTCGCCAGCAGTGATGCACAAAGCATCGAAAAAATTACAGAGCTACGTGAGCGCTATGCTATAGAGCGGCCTGTTCAAGACCCTGTCTTTATCGTTGGTTTTCCGCGTTCCGGCACAACACTTAGCGGACAAATCCTCAATGCACATCCTCAATTTTATACCGCCGATGAATATGGCGCCTTAGATCAGATGCATGTTCATTTTAATGCAAAATATAATAGCACCCTGCCCGATGGGCTGATGAGCGCGAGCAAAGAGCAATGGGAAGAGTTGATCCAGCTTTATTATGAGAAGCAAAGCAACTTACCTCTTATCCATAAAGAGCAACGCTTCGCAGACAAGATGCCTTTCAATATGATTCAGCTCCCCTTGATCTACGCGCTTTTCCCAAAGGCAAAAATTCTTTATATCAGGCGCCATCCGCTTGATTGCGTTTTAAGTGGATACATGCAGAGCTTTGATGCAAATGCTGCGATGATGCATTTTGCAAATCTTGATGATATCGCGCGGCTTTACCTGCAGATTGAGGAGAGTTGGGCGCAGCTCAAAACAAACATCCCTATGGATATTTATGAATATCGCTATGAAGACCTGATTGATGATTTCGATGGAAAGATGAGCGAGATTTTAGCGTTTTTAGGAACTGAGTGGCATGATGATATACGCAACTTCCACCAAGCGCAGAACCAAGATACGCCCCAAAGCCTCACCCCTTCTCGAACACAGATAGAACGCACCCTCAACAAAGATTCGAAAGATCGCTGGCGCGCCTATGAGCAAGCCCTACAAAGCCCTAAAACGCTCTTAGCAGATATAATAAAAGCGCAAGGTTATGAGCTATAAGCTTTTACCTTTGCGCTTTTATAAATAATTTCAAATGACCCTTTAGGCCTTCAATAAAGCTTCAATCTCTTTCGTCACTTCGTCGATTGGCTGCATGCCATCAATATTACGAAGAAGCTTCTGCTCTTCATAATATGGAAGGATCGGCGCTGTTTGATCATGATAAACTTTAAGGCGGTGCTTCAGTGTTTCCGCATTATCATCTGCGCGTGCTCCACCTGTTTCTGCAGCACGTGATTTAATACGATCAATAAGCGCCTCTTCATCAACTTTCAGCACAATCACGTGATCGATCTGACGTTTCATGTGGTTAAGCATATTGTCTAGTGCTTTTGCTTGCGCAACAGTTCTTGGGAAACCATCAAGGATGAATCCTTTTTCACATTCAGGCTCGGCGATACAGTTGGCAATTAATTCGATGATGATCTCATCTGATACAAGCTCACCAGCATCCATGATTGCTTTAAGACGATTACCAAGATCACTACCGCTTGCCACTTCAGCGCGCAGCATATCACCTGTAGAAAGCTGCTTAATGCGATAATTTTTTTGGATTAATGCCGCTTGCGTTCCTTTACCAGCGCCCGGCGGTCCAAAAATAATCAAATTCATCTTATATCTCCTTAAAATTAACTTATAAGCTTTTCAATATACTATCGCAAAGAGCGGCGTCCACGCAGTTTGGCTTTTTTCATTAGCCCTTCATATTGGTGTGCGATCATATGGGAGTGAATTTGAGCCACAGTGTCCATTGTCACGCTCACAACAATAAGAAGTGATGTCCCACCGAAGTAGAAAGGCATACTATACTTTGAAATTAAAAACTCTGGCAATAAACAAATGAACACCAAATATGTTGCCCCGATTAAAGTAATGCGAGTCAAGATATGATCAAGGTGGTCAGCTGTGTGTTTTCCAGGGCGAATACCTGGAATAAAGCCACCATGTTTTCTGAGCATATCTGCGTTTTCTTCAGGATTGAACACAATCGCAGTATAGAAGAAACAGAAGAACATAATCAGCGCGCCATATAAAACCATATATAGAGGCTCACCGTGCTGTAGATATTGCGAAATCGTCGCTGTGATATCGCCGCCATCTGCGCCACTAAATCCAACGATTGTGAGTGGCAATAGCAACAAAGATGAAGCAAAGATTGGCGGGATCACACCGGCAGTATTCAGCTTTAATGGAATGTGGTTTTGCTCTCCACCAGCACCCTGCCCTGCCGAAACTTGACGTTTCGGATATTGCACAACGACGCGGCGATGCGCGCGCTCCATAAAGAC
>NZAJ01000036.1 GCA_002687495.1 Micavibrio sp.
GCGGCGCGAGGGCGATCCGCCATCCCTTGTGGCCTCTAATGAGCGTATTTGCTCGCTGACAGGCTGGGCGCCTAAACGCGATAACCTAGAGCAGATTATTCTCTCAGCCTATGAGTGGGAAAAAACTATCTGAGTGGCTTAAGCGACATAAAGAGTGGCTGGATAGAGGGCTCTAATTTCTCCGCACCATACAGACTTAAGTGATCATCATCGCGGTAAAGTGGACGGCCTTCCCTGTCCAAAACGGGGCAATATTTTTCATCACAGAGCTCTTGGTGCGGCCAATAGATTTTCAAATCATATTCATTCGACAACATTTGCAAAAATGCATTTGAGTTTTTCTGACGCGCTTCGTATTCAGCTATCGTTGGCGCAAGCAGCATGTTCAAATCATCGCCTCGTTTATAAAGAGCGCTTTTTGCCATCATATTTGAGACATCATCTCCGATCTCTGGTGTGCCAGCGATAAGGCTAACTTTAATGCCATTAGTTTGCAGTACTTCAATTGTTTGCCTCATCTTTTCTTCTAAGAGTTCAGCATTTTGTGCAGTAGTGCCACGTGCAAAGAACGGTGGCTTTCCAGTTTCATTGCCATACATTGCCCCTTCTATATAAAGAGGCCAGCGCGCATACATTACAACATGCGGTATTTTCTCAGCCAGGATATAATCTAACGTCGCAGCGCTGAATTGATCGCACTGGTTGGCAGGCACATCATAACGCTTGAGCCCTTCTGCAGGTGGGCAGCCTGTATAACCTGCAAACACACCTTTTATGCCATATTGATTTGAGAGATCAATAAAGCCCTTACGGATAGCTTCGGCATGCGAGTCTCCCCAAAGAATATAAGATGCGTTGCCACTTGCTTCGCCCAAGCTACAAAGCTCGCCAGCTTTAACCTTCTCGACCATGCCTTTATTTTTCTCGACAGATCCCAAACATTTATGACGATCAGGTAGCGCGAGGACAGCATCTTCATAAGCTTTACCGCTCATCTCTACGACGTTTTCAGGCAGGCGCTGTGGTAATCCTTTAGTGATATGCCCAAGCGCTCCAAGTGCGATAAACCCACCCATACCAAGCGCAGCAACTATATAGAGACTAAGCGTTGAACGAAGTATGGTTTTACGTCTAAAAGGCTGCTCAATCACATGATATGAAATCGCTGCGAAAATAAAAGACGCAGCAATAAGAACGCATGCGCTTATTATATCCGCAGGCTGCATGTAGTAATATTTATAAAACGCAAACAGTGGCCAATGCCAGAGATAAAGTGAGTAAGAGATCTTGCCGATATAGACGGCAAGCGGGTTTTCCAATACGCAGGCAACAGCTGAGACGGCCTCACGACCAGAATATATAATCAATGCCGCACCAAGGCATGGAAGAAGAGCAGCATAACCCGGAAAAACTGTGTTTTCAGAAAAGGTGAAAATACTTAAGAGAATAGACGCAACGCCTACGGAAAAAAGCGTGGTATTAACGCTTTTACTCTTTACGCTAGGTACTAAACCTAGCGCTAATAACCCACCAATAAAAAGCTCCCATGCACGGCCGATAGGCAGATAAAATGCGGCAGCCTGATGGTTAAAGGCCAGGTAAATCCCCGCAGCTAACGAAAGCAACGTTAGTGGCCATAAAATAAGAGCATAGCGGTTCTTTGTGAATTTATGGATAAGTAATAGCAAAATCGGAAAGCCTATATAGAACTGCTCCTCTACGGCTAAGGACCATGTATGAAGAAGCGGCTTTAACTCGGCTGCGCCAGCGAAATAGCCCGTTTCTTTGAAGAAGAGAAGATTGGAAGCAAAGAGCGTTGCAGCTGCTAAGCTCTGAGAAAAATCTTTAAAATCTTGTGGTAAGAAGATCAATGCGGCGATGACTGTACAGGTTGCAAATACGGTAAAAAGCGCTGGAAAAATACGGCGGATACGGCGCTCATAAAAATTTATAAGCGAAAATCTGTTAGCCTTAATTTCATTGACAATGATGCTTGTAATAAGGAAACCCGAGATTACAAAGAAAACATCGACACCGACAAAGCCGCCGCTAAAGATTGAAAACCCTGCGTGATAAAGCACGACAGGTAAAATGGCTAACGCACGAAGGCCGTCAATATCGCGTCTATAATTCATAATTCCCTCTTAAAACTCATATCCGAATAACTCAATATCACGTGCGTAGCGCTTGGCGATGATTGCACGTGTTTCTTCTGTGTAAAATGTGCGGTAATCTGTTAGGCCCGATTTGGCGGAGGAGTTCCAGCCCTTATGCGGCAGCGAAAGATCCCCTGCTCCAAGCTTTTCACATATGCTCGCCCAGTCATCGTTCAAACTTTCATATTTACCCACATAATCGCAAATCATCTCTCCCGCATCATTCGTTAGAAAAAGATGCTGAGAAATCCAGTGACGATCAGCGATATCATCACGCCCCTCTTCGCTGCCTAACCAGCGTACAAAATCTTCGAAACTCATATCGGGTGTGAGGCCTTTGTATAGACTATGGATACGCGCCTGCTTACCGATCGCAGCATTCTCAATTTTGGAGTGATAACATGACAGCGCTCGTGACCAAGGATTACGCACAAAGGAAAACGAGAAGTAATCAGGATGCTGCGCATGAATATCCAGAAAAGCGCCGGGCTTTTCACTCTCGCTAGCCTTAAAAATCTCAGCATTTGTTTGCACCATAACATCTCGAAAAGTACGCGTAGCGATTTTAGGTATGCCTATATAAACGCATTTCTTTTCATGGGAAACCACACAAAGAGCCGCCAAGTCTTTCCAAGGCTTCATCCCCAAAAGCTTGATGCCACCCATATAGGCGTACGCCCCTATGTTTGCCACTGTGCGCCCGATATTGCCACGCGCATTAATCCAGTAATAAGCTTCTCTTATTGGTGCGGGCAACTTGCTCATAGCGCTCTCCAATGGGCTAAATCTCGCCCTGTAAGTGACTCTATCTTTTGAATATCTACTTCAAATTCTTCCAAGAGCTTTTCCTTAAAAGCCGAAGAGATTTGAGGTTTTTCGCTCTTTGCTGATTGCAGATCATAAAGCGGCTTCAAAATAGAGCTCGGCATATTAGGTATATGTTTTCTTAGAGCCTGCTTTAATGGCCGCAATTTGACACTTAGGATGCGTAGCATTTTAACGAGCGCGCTGCTTTTATGTTCCTTACGATCGTTAATCACAGGAAATTCACTGCGGCCATCCTGCGGTAACCCTAGAAAATCTATTGTCTGATCATAGATCGCCTTTGTATCGCGTTTCATATCTTCTTGAAATAAAACCAAGACCTGCGCCTTTGGAACCGAGTTGTAAAGCTGCTCAAGTTGAGCGCCTAGCGAACATACATCCTTATAAAGGAGTGTTTTTATTTCAGGGTTATAAGAAGTTGGTTTTATATCACCGTTCTTACGCCCATCTTGCAAGCTCCATGCTTTTTCAAGATCGCTCTCATCTTCATATAGGGAATAGAGCATCTGAGCATGAAGAGAAATAAACATCTCAATCGGATTGCGCAACATAACGATAAATTTCGCCGATGGGTAACACGTGATGATATTGGCTGCTGCCTCCTTCGAATATAGATGCCAGACAGACGCTTCGCCTATAAGCTGGTTTTCTTGGGCATCCTTGAACAGCGCGTAATAGCTCTCTTCACCGCTCAGCTGGGTTTGAACATTTAAATCGCTCGCAAAGAAGTTCGGTTCTTTTACGCCGCTTGGCATAAAGATATCATCACGATCATTTAAGTATTCATAGAGAGCCGTCGTGCCGCATTTTGGCGCGCCGAGAATAAAAAAGTCCGGGTGTTTTTTCTGCGTTTCACTCATGTGGTTTCAGTACCCCCTTTTTATAAACGAAGTGGCAGCTTAAGAGATTGCGCGTCATGATCGATAACCCAGTTGCGAACGCCGCACCTTCCATACCGAAATGATATATGAGAATAGGATTTAAGGCGATATTCAATATTGCTGTTGCCTTAGTTTGCCACATAGCTTGCTTCTCATAGCGCGTCATCATCATCACATTTGATGCTGGCCCCCATAAAACGGTGAACACATAAAAGCCAAGAAAGATCAAAAGCGTGTTATAGCCTTCCATATATTGCTCACCGATGAGCGGGATAATGAAGCCGCCGGCAAAGATAAGAATGAGCGCGGCAATTATTGAAGTGCTCGCAATAAATAAACGCGCGAGATTATAATCCTTGCGCATAGAGGCGTGATCACCTTTGGCAAAATCTGCAGCAATTTTAGGGGCAAAGACTGATAGCGCCGCCTTACTGGCTATAGTAGAGCCATCCGCAAAATTCACCATTAAGGCATAAATCCCTGCTTCTGCTGGCCCCAACATCAAACCGATAAAGATTAAATCAATACGCTTCATCAAGCGTTGAAAGGCTGCCATCAGCATCATGGGGAATGAAACGCTAATCCATTCTTTCCAATCCTCAATAGATTGCTTGGGGTGCGTATCGGCTTTAGGCGGTAACAGCTTATAGATTTGATAGAAGGATAATGTGATCGCAATCGTTAAAGCGACGCACATCACAAGCAAAGCTCCGACACCGCTAGTCAGCTTTATTCCCAGCGCATATAGTCCTATTACGATCGCAAGCATTCCAGCTTCTCTTGCAACCGTTTCATATGCTACAGATGCTGTTGTCTTATGAAAGCCGCGCAGGATACCTGAGTTTTGGCGGATGAGGGTCATAGGCACAACGCTTAAAAAACCAACAAATAAGGCTACATTGCCATATTCGTGTGCCTTGCCACTCAGCGCCATAACCGCAAAGACAATCGCACCTAATATCAGCCCTAAGATAGACGTGAAAATTACGGAGAACCCTATCACTTGGCGAATTTTATGACGCTGCATATCATCAATATGATAGCTTGCGATAAAGCGCGTAATCGCACTAGACATACCCATGAGCGCAACAAGACAAACAATCATCGCGACTGAATAGATAAAGTTATAAACGCCATATTCATGTGCATCGAGAAGATGCGCTAGACCTATATGGACAATAAAGCCAAGCCCTGTGCCAAGCCCCATCATCCCGAAAGATGAAAAAAGTCTTTTATAGAGCTTTAAGCGATCCATGTTCTATGCCAGCTTTTAAATTGAAGAATTGTCCAAAGCAAATGCCCGTAATCTGCCTTGCCCTGCTGGTGATCATACCATATTTTTTGCACGCGCGCGTGATCCAAAAAGCCTTCATCATTCTCGATCAGTGCCTGCCCCCAATCACGCAAGCCCTCACGCAGCCATCTTTGGTGCGGAATACTAAAACCTTGTTTTGGACGATCAAGTAGTTCGCGCGGGATATATTGATAGGCTAGCTCTTTCAGTAAGCTCTTCCCTATGCGCTGTGAGTCTGGCAGGCTCCACGCATATTCCACGACATGCTGGTCAAGCAGCGGGCTGCGGACTTCCAGCGATACTGCCATCGAGGTGCGATCCACCTTCGTCAGCACATCGCTTGGCAAAAACATTAACTCGTCATAGGCCATCATACGTTCGTGATCACTTAAGTTTTTAAGATCAACATCCATCGGTAACTCAAGAGTTTGCGGCTTATACGCAAGAAGAGAGGGGGATACACTTTGCCAATAGCTATGAATGGCGCTATAGCGGCTTGCAGTATCTTTACCCAACAATATAGATGCAATTTTTTTATGCTGCGGGCTCGCACTTAAGCTTAAAGTTTTCCCAAATAACTTTCTTGCTGGAAATGGCAATGCCATAAGCTTTTGCATACGGCTATACCAACTGTAACCTCCGAAACTCTCATCCCCACCATCCCCGCTAAGTGCAACGGTCATATGCTGGCGAGCGAGTTTGCAAACAAGATATGATGGAATTGCAGAAGGGTCTGCAAAAGGCTCATCAAAAATATTCGGTAACTTTTCAATGCACTCGAGAGCGTCTTTCTCGCACACCGTCATTTCATGGTGGTCTGTTCCAAGATGCGCAGCAATTTGGCGCGCATGCTCTGCCTCATTATATTTAGGATCATCAAACGCGATCGTAAAAGTTTTGATCTTTTTATCACTTTGCTCATGCATTAATGCCGTAATGAGCGAGGAGTCGATCCCTCCCGATAAGAATGCACCAAGCTCTACATCTGCGATCATGCGTTTTGCCGTTGCCTGTCTTATAATATTTTGCAGAGCTTCCAAAGAGTCTGCTTCTTGGCGTATTTTCCGTGCATCGATTACCTTTTCCAACGACCAAAAGGCTTTCGCTTCTTGTAGATCAAGCGGCTTGTCTATATTGATGCGCAGCACATGACCAGGTGTTAATTTATGAAACCCAGCATAAATACAATATGGTTCAGGCACATAGCGCCATTGAAAATATAGCGCGGCAACGTCTTTATTGACACTTGGCTTACTCTTGCAAGCAGCCAAAATAGATTTCATCTCTGATGCAAAATAGAGCCGCCCTTCATGAACTCCATAATAGAGAGGTTTTTTACCCATTCGATCACGCGCTAGATAAAGCGCATTTTCCTGCTTATCAAATAAAGCGAAGGCGAACATGCCTTCAATTTTTTGCAGCACCTCTTCCACGCCCCAGCGCTCAAAAGCTGCGAGCATCACTTCAGTATCCGAATGGCCTTTAAATTGAATGCCCTGCCCCTGCAAATCGGAGCGCAGCATTTGGAAATTATAAATCTCTCCATTGAACGCGATAACATAGCGCCCTGTCTGCGAGCTCATAGGCTGCGCGCCAAGTGGAGATAGATCCTGAATTGCAAGACGCCTAAAGCCTAGAGCGAGCTTTTTTTCTTGCTCAACATAAAGACCTTCATCATCAGGACCGCGAGACTCGATAAATGCGTTCATACGCGTTAAAATATTGCGAAGATCATCTGTAGAAGAAACTGTTGGCGCGATCAATCCTGTAAAGCCACACATGGCCACGCCTCCTTTGTTTTCTTATAATTTACCAGTCAGGCTATACATGAAGATATTATTATCAAAGCTTGCACCAGCAGTATTGCTATCACGCTCTTTATAGCGCCAGCCTAAACGGCTTTCGAAATTGGTATTGTGATAATATTTAAGATACATATTGGTTATATAATCACTATCCTGGCGCGTAGACTGCCCACCAGAAAAATCTAAATCACTATAGGTAAAAGACGCGCCGCCATAAAGATTATGTAGAAATTCATGATCCACCCCAAGTGTATAGGACGTATCTAAATAACCTGCCACAAAGCTGTTATCCTGCTTTAACTCACGGCCAGCAAGCGCTTTCAAAGTTGTTTTTGGCGTAATGTTATAAGCTAGATCAACTTCAATATCCCATAAATCCTGATTAGGTGTATTTTTAAAGTCCTGACGCACATAACCCACCCCGATTTTACCAAATAAGAGCCCTTTATAGGCAGTCGAAAAACCGGCTAAAATTCCAGCTTCGCTATAATCATTAGCGGAGAGCGCATTACTATTTTCATCATAAATAGATTTTTCATAGGTGAAATTTGTAAAGAATTTATGCTCAGTGTCATCTGTTTTAAGAAGCTGATAACTTGTTTCTAAAGCACCGCCATAAACCATTCTGTTCTTATCAGAAAAATAGATCGTGTTTCCTGTCGCTGCATCAGCTGAGTCATTATAACTTTTACGCGCAACGTTTCCTAAGAATTTTAGATTTAATCTATTGCGGTTATAATTCACAAAACCTTCTGCAGACGATGTGTAAGCCTCTACTGGACGGGCAGTTTGTCGACTTGATCCGGGTGTATCTCTATTTAAGTATGATTTAGCAGCCATAAACTCAAAGCCACTAGTCAATCGGCTTGTTAACCTAACCAAACCTCCAAATAAGCCTTCTAAAGTATCCTGATCCTCTTCATCGTTTTCTGCATAACGCTCCATGCCATATTCACCAGAAAACCAAAAGGCATTATCTTTATATTCTTTTGTTATTGAAATCGAAGGTGTTGTTTTAACAATAAAATCGCTCTTTTCAGCCGTCTCTGCGCTGTAAATATTATCATCATAACGCGTCTCCACTTCGATTTGAGGCTTCACGATAAAACCACCCCACTTAAGGCCATCTGGCTCATAAGCAGGCGGCACTCTCTTAAAAACCGGCGTTTCAGCAAGCGCTTGATCATTCGCATATGCTTGCGCCGTCACACACAAAGTGGATGCTAATAATAAAACTGCTGATGATATGTATTGCTTATACATAGGGATTTTTTAGGCGTTAAGTTAAGATTTTATTTAATATTGTAAGAATCGTAATACAAATAAGTTCCATTATAAAGCGCTTATAGTCAGAGTTTAATAAAACCCCCCATTTTCTATTTTGAACTCATTTGACTTCAGACATATACAACCCTCAATCTATAAACATGCTTGTCAAACTCAAATAATATGACTAGCTTATCGCGTTAAATCAGCTCCTCCATAATTGAGACACATTATAAGTATCAAACGGATGAGCATGATATAGCTTTTATTTAAAAGCAGTACGCATATAGCAAACCTTATGAGGAGTATTCACATTATGATCCCACAGCGCATTGTTGTTACTGGTGGTGGCGGCTTTTTAGGTTCTCACCTGTGTGAGAAGCTCCTTGGACAAGGGCACGAAGTTATTTGCGTTGATAATTTTTATACCGGACGCCGCATGAATATTATGCCGTTTATCGATAATAAGAATTTCGAACTTATTCGTCATGACGTGACTTTCCCACTCTATATTGAGGCCGATGAAATCTACAACTTGGCTTGCCCTGCTTCCCCCGTTCATTATCAGCACCACCCTGTGCAGACAGTCAAAACATCCGTTCATGGCGCGATCAACATGCTTGGCCTTGCAAAGCGCATTAACGCTAAAATCTTTCAAGCCTCAACCAGCGAAGTTTATGGCGATCCGGAAGTTCATCCCCAAACAGAAGATTATTGGGGACGCGTTAACCCTATTGGCATTCGCTCTTGCTATGACGAGGGTAAACGCTGCGCAGAGACGCTCTTTTTCGATTATCATCGCCAGCATAATTTACGCATTAAGGTTGGACGTATTTTCAACACTTATGGTCCGCGCATGCACCCTAATGACGGGCGCGTTGTTTCTAACTTTATTGTGCAAGCGCTTAAAGGTGAAGACATCACTATTTATGGCGATGGCTCGCAGACGCGTTCATTCTGCTATGTTGATGATCTCATCGAAGCGTTTGTAGCCATGATGAATACGGGCGATGATATTATCGGCCCTATCAATATGGGCAATCCGAATGAGTTCACCATTAAAGAGCTTGCCGAGATTGTTCTTGAGATGGTCGGCGGACCTTCAAAGCTCATCTACAAGCCTTTACCAAGCGATGACCCTACTCAGCGTCAACCAGATATTAGCAAAGCTAAAAAGCTTCTTGGCTGGGAGCCTAAAGTGCAATTACGCGAAGGATTAGAACAGACGATTGACTACTTCAAGTTCCTTAAAACCAGCGATAAGCTTGAAGCGGCTTAACTTGAGGGGGCTTCATTGCCAAGAATGAATATCTCGGTGCTATGAGCGAGATGGATATTGAATCGAAAGAAGATAAGTGGTGCCCCCAGCGAGACTCGAACTCGCACTCCCGAAGGAACCGGATTTTGAATCCGGCGCGTCTACCAATTCCACCACAGGGGCTCCTTAAAATAGCGTTCAACGCCACTTAGGCTTTCCGCGGCACAGGCCACGTCGCGCATTCGCGCTCTAGTTCTTAGGTTGCGGTAAACAACAAGTGCGCAGATCATAGCGAACAATTTCAAAGGTGCAAGAAAAAAATTATGTTCCGTTTGTATTCTTACAGCGCAATATATGAGGATAGTGGCGATATAATGATTTTTATCCTTCATAAAGGGTGGTAAAAACTTTTTATGCGCAGTTTATCAGACGTTTTAGAGCATTTAAAAACCACACTTCAGGGCGAAAAAGTGTGCACGTTTGATATTATCGAAGCTCTTCATGAGCGCGGGATTGGGCTATTAGTGTTTATTTTTGCCTTGCCGGCAGCCCTGCCCCTCCCCGGATTTGGCATTAATTTTATTATTGCTTTGCCGCTTTTAATTTTAACAGCGCAGCAAGCTTTAGGGCGGCACAATATCTGGTTTCCGGAAAAGCTAAAATATAAATCAATCAGCCGTGAAAAATTTGTGAAATTTTTGGACGCTGCCAAGCCTTACATCCAAAAGTTAGAGCTTCTAACAAAGCCTCGATTAGAGTTTATAACGACTGGCGTTATGAGCCATCTTATTGGCGTGAGCGGTTTGATTATGAGCCTTTCTATCTGTGTCCCGCTGCCTTTAACAAACACAGTGCCCGCCTTTGGCATCGCGCTTATGGGGCTAGGTGTTATTATGCGTGATGGACTGTCGGTGTTAGCGGGCATGATTATCGGCTTATGCTGGGTTGCGATGATTAGCTATGTCTTACTCTTTATTGGCGCTGAAGGGCTTGATATGGTGAAAGATGCGATTAAATCATTATTATAAATGAATAATTGGAGGGCGCTTAGGGCATTATGATGAGCAAAATCAAAGATATTTTTCAAAATCACCCGTGTTTTATTTTAGGGAGCGTTGCGGCGATCTCTTTCGCTGCGCTTGCCGCGGCCTTTGCTTCAGAAGCTTTCCTTGGCCTTGAACCTTGCATCATGTGTATTTACCAACGCTGGCCCTATGCCATTGTTATCGCACTTGGCGTTATAGGGCTTGGTGTAAAAAAATTAAGGCGACCTGCGGTTTTACTCAGCGGGCTTACATTTCTTGTAAATAGTGGGCTTGCGACCTACCACACCGGTATTGAGCAAAAATGGTGGGCTAGCCAAGTTGAAGGCTGCTCTGTGCCTAAAGACTTTGGTACTCAGGACACTAATCAGTCGATTTTAGAAAATATCATGAGCGCACCAACAGGTAATTGCGCCGAAATTCCATGGCAAGACCCTATCATAGGGCTGTCTATGGCGAATTATAATATTGCACTATGCTTTGTACTTTTTGTAATTTGCGTTATCTCTTTTGCTGCATCGCGCAAGAAAGCTTCCTGATTTTCTTGACATCTTCTTCTTAGAGGCATAGAAGATGTAATATGAAAAAAGGACTTCTCACACAACTATGGGAAAAATCGCACGCTTTCTTTAGCGATTATGACCCTGTGGATGCACCGCGTGTAATTCATGCAGATGTGGTGAGCTATATTAAACGGAGCCTTAAAAAAAATCGTGAAGACAAAGCGATGGCATGTCTGAGAAATTATTTTGCAGAGTGCGTTGAGGATACTGGAGAAGACCCTGTTGAACTTCACCAACAAATTAGCGATCAACTCAAAGCTAATACGCGTATATATTCTCCATTTGCTCAAAAAGTTGCAAAAGCCGATCCCACCACTTGGCTGCCAAAGCCTAAATCTGAATAATCTAGGCTCTCGTCACTAAAGCTCATCAAGCTCTGTATCCCAATAGAGGAAGTCATCCCAACTTTCATGCAGAAAGTTCGGCGGAAATTTACGTCCGTGGCTTTGCAGTTCATATATAGAAGGCTGCCTTGGCTCGTGGATTGGGAACATTTTAGCCTCATGCGGCATTTTACTGCCTTTGGCGGTGTTACAGTCACGGCAAGAAGCTACAATGTTTTCCCAGTTCGTTCGCCCACCTTTGGAGCGTGGAATAACATGATCAAATGTAAGCTCATGCGTTTTAAAGCCATCTCCACAATATTGGCACTCCCAGCGATCACGCAAGAACACATTAAAGCGTGTAAAGGCTGGATTGCGCGTCACATTCACATATTCTTTTAGTGCTAAAACGCTTGGCAGGCGTATTTCATTATTCGGTGATCTCACTGTTCGATCATATTCTGAGACAACTTGAACACTACCACGAAAAATGGCCTTAACAGCTTCCTGCCAAGGCCATATAGATAAGGGGAAGTAGCTCAAGGGCCTAAAATCAGCATTTAATATGAGTGCGGGGCAATTCTCTAGCGATTTACTCATTCCTAGCATCAACGTATCTCCCTTCGTTTCTAGCATTGCACTAGAATTTAAGGGGGTCTTTGCTTCTTATTTACTGATCAGAGGAGAACCCTCTTTATCGCTCTGGCGGTTTATAGACCCCGCGAATCTTACATCTTCATTATACCATAAATAGCTGCATTTGAAAATTTGCGCCCTTAAGTACATGCAGCCTTGTATATCATGCATAACTTAGGCAAAAAAATCGCGGCACTGCCCCATTAACAGATACCGCGATTATTTGCTCACTCTACTATATTATAAATGTCCCTTGCTCTGACCTACTCACTCCCCGCAGCAGGTTCAATTAGCTCAAGCTTCATAAGTTTTACTGGCTTTTTGTGCTGGGTAATGTAGGTCTGCGCAGCATTTCCCCCATGCGCAGACCCCATCACAACCAGCATTGTCATCGCACTGGCCTTAGCAGTTCCTGCTGCTAATGTACCACCCACTAAAACTGTTAATGTGCCTAAAGCTAAAATCTTTTTCATCATCAATCCGTCTTATTTCAGATTTATTTATAATATATCTAAAATTTTATCTAAATTTTATTAACAGCCGGTTAATGTCTAATAAAGCATTGATTAATATAAGATTTCTTTCAAGAACTTCGCACCTTCAAGGATACCTTTTTCATCAATTGAGTGCGTCAGGCCTGCAGTTGTATGGCCTGAAATTTGATAGCCAGCCGCTTGTAATTCACCCTTAGCATGATGATAGGCGCTAATGGGCACAACATCATCGGCCTCACCATGGATCAAGCAAACGGGCATTTTTGTTGCTCCCGGCTCGCCAACCAGCGCTCCTGAGAAACCAAGTACACCCGCCAAAGCCCCTTTCGCATAGCGAGGCGCGGTATATAAACTCATCATTGTGCCTTGTGAAAAACCAACCAAAGCCACCTTAGATGGCTCAAGCCCATAATGCTGTGCTTGTTGCTCAATAAAGCCTTGCAGGATTGGCGCTGCTGTTTCAACGCCGCGCTTTACGATATGAGAGTCTCGATTTTGCAAGGAAAACCACTGATAGCTATCTGGATAGCCTGGCGGAACCATATCACAAGCAAACGGCGCATCGGGTGAGACAAACACCGTATCAGGAAGCTCCTTAGCCCAAAGCGGAGCTAGCGATATAAGGTCACGACCATTTGAACCTAATCCATGTAGCAAAATCACCAAGCTTTGCGGCTTTTGCTTTGATGTAGGGCCAAAATCATAAATATTTGATATTTCATTCTTAGACATGATGTTTTCATACCATATCAGGGGCTTCTCTGTATAGAGATGTCATGTTATGATGTCGCTGATTGTAACATTTTATCGCTTACCACTTTGAAGGATATATGAGCTATGGATTATGACTTGCTACACATTCAAGGAAAACCTTATGTTTTGTTACCACTGCATGAATATCGTGCGATGGTGAGCGATGATACAGATAATAGCTTGCCGGATGATGTCTTAAACGCTCTCACTGCGAAGCAAGAAAGTCCTGTCAAAATTTTACGCAAATTCCGTGGATACACGCAGCAGGAACTCTCAGACATGGCTGGCCTCTCTCGCCCTTATCTGACTGAGATTGAAACTGGTAAAAAAGACGGGTCATTGCGGGCGATGAAAGCGATTGCAGCCTCATTACAAGTTAATCTAGGTTTACTTGCATAACAGCACTATAGCTCTGTGCATTAAGGTGCTGTGATAATCTCGTATGGTTTATCATGGGTAAGTGCTGGAATTGAGTTGCGCGCTTTTTTCACGTCCTCCAGATCAATATCGGCATAAATAATTTGCGGCATATCACCACCAGCTTGCGCTAGTACGTCTCCCCATGGCGCAATGATCATAGAATGACCGTATGTCATACGCCCTGCTTCATGTTCACCAACTTGCGCCGGTGCAATAATAAAGCACCCCGTTTCAATAGCACGCGCGCGCAGCAAAACCTCCCAATGCGCGCGGCCAGTTGGCACAGTAAAGGCTGCAGGAATGCTGATAATTTGCGCTCCCTCTTTGGCTAGATCACGATGAAGGTGCGGGAAGCGCACATCATAGCAAATGCTCATCCCTAGCTTCACGGGCTTATCTTCGCCTTCAATGTCCATATCTGCAATGACGGCACGGGCTCCAGCTTTATAATCTGCGCTTTCACGGTAAAACTCTTTACGGCTAAGCTTGACATCAAACATATGAATTTTATCGTAATGTGCTATTAGCGCACCTTTTGGAGAGAACAGATGCGTGCGGTTTGCCAGCTGATTGTCGCTAATTTTCACACCGAGCGAACCGATTAAAAGCCAAACACCAAGCTCTTCTGCTAGGCTTGCATAAAAGCTGATCGGCTTATGCGTATTTTCATCACCTGAAATTTCGAGCTTTTCCTTGGCATAGCGGCGGATATAATCTGTATTTTCAGGTGTTGCGATAAGCGTCGCCCCTGCCCCAGCCGCTTCACGAATAAGCTTAGAGGCTTGCTCTAAGTTCTCGTCAATATCAGCGCTCACATTGAGCTGGATGCAGGCGGCTTTTATCATCGCTATTACGCTTTTAAACGCTTATCTAGTTCACCGCGATCATCCATGGCATGCAGATCATCGCAACCACCAACATAATCATCATTGATAAAGATTTGCGGTACAGATTTAGGGCCGCCTGTGCGCTCAATCATTTTCTTGCGCTCATCTTCTTTGCCTGTGATGTCATAACCAATATATTCAACATCTTTGCTCTCCAAAAGCGCGCGGGCTTTTTTGCAATATGGGCATGTTGTCCAATAATAAATCTCTACTTTTGCCATCAGCGTTTCTCCTCTATATATAACTCTTAGAAAACTATTTAGAGCAAAAGATATGTCGAAGCAAACAGATATCATTATTTCAGGCGGTGGTGTTGCCGGATTATGTTTAGCACTTCTATGTGCGCAGCAAGGCCTTAAAATTGCAGTTATAGAGCCCTATCCGCCGAAGAGTGCCGAGATCACGAGCCGCACTGTGGCGCTTATGAATAGCTCACTTAATATCATTAAAGCTGTGGATGGGTTATGGCCTAAGATCGAGTCTATTGCCACGCCGATGGAGCAAATGCGCATTATCGACATATCTCGCGCTGTCAAAGAGCCTTTACGTGTAGAGTTCCCTGCTCATGAAATTGGTTTGGAGCAATTTGGATGCAACATCCCGAATGTGCCTTTGCGCTATCATCTATATGAGCTAGCGAAAGCGCATAACAATATCGAGATTTATACAGGTGCATTGAGTACATATGAATCGGATCTGCATCATGCAAAGGTTAGTCTTGAAGATGGCAGCGTATTAACAGCTAAGCTATTGGTCGGCGCAGATGGGCGCAGCTCAAAGGTGCGTTTAGATGCCGGTGTAGAAGTTGAGCGCTTTGATTACGATCAGATTGCGATCACGTGCATCATCAATCATTCCCTGGCCCATGAAAATACCTCAACGGAATTTCATAAGCCTTATGGCCCGCTTGCGCTTGTGCCCTTGAGTGATGGACATCAATCTTCTGTGGTGTGGGTTGAGAATAAAGAGCGCGCCGAGGCAATTTTACGCATGAAAAAGAGCGAGTTCGAGCAAGCGCTTAACGATAAATCGCAAGGGCTATTAGGCGCTATCACTTTAGAAACAGGATTAGAGAGTTGGCCGCTCAGTACGATGCGGGCAAAACGTTATGTAGGTGAGCGCTGCGCATTAATCGCCGAAACGCTGCATGTGATGTCCCCTGTGACCGCGCAAGGGCTAAATCTTTCATTGCGTGATGTGGCAGCTCTTGCCGAAGTGCTTATAGATCAAGCGCGCCTTGGCTTGGATATAGGCTCTGACACATGCTTAAAAGCTTATGAGAAGCGCCGCCGCCTTGATATTAATAGCCGCGTTATGGGCGTGGATCACATGAATCGCGCTGTTAGCTCTCAAAATAAAATTGTAAAAGATATGCGCCGTATTGGTCTTCGCACTTTAGAGACAATCCCAGCGCTCAAACATTTTGCAATGCATGTAGGGCTAGCACCACAAATGGATCAGGGGCGGCTCATGCGCGGAGAAGGGCTATAAGGTTTAGAGCAAAGATTAAATCTGGGATCGTTACCCAAAACCCTCCCTTGCTACGCGAGCAAGAGTTAGAATATGCACCTCACTCGCGCCTGCTCTTTTGAGAGCTTTGGTGCATTCTTTCACAGTCGCGCCAGTTGTATAAACATCATCGATAAGAATTATTGTTTTCCCTTTAACCAGCTCTGCCTTCTTCTCATTAAGTGCGAAAGCTTTCCTTACATTCTTACGGCGTTCATCAGCATTGAGGTGACCTTGAGATTGCGTAGGTCTCGTGCGCTTAAGCAAGTCAAGGCACGCAGGAATATTTGCTTGTTTAGAGAGTGCTTGCGCCAAGAGTGCTGCTTGGTTATAGCGCCTCATCACAAGTCTAAAAGGGTGAAGCGGAACGGGCACAAGCAAATCAGCGCGGTTTAAAAACTCCCTGCCCGCTCTGAGCATTAGCGGCGCGAAGCTTTTCACAGCATAAGTTTGATCGCCGTGTTTGAAACCTAAAATCATATCGCGGCTGGCTTCATCATAGACAAACGACGCACGAGCAGACGCGAAATTAGGCGGATAATCTAGGCATGACGCACATAAAGAGCCACTTATCACCTCATAATCAAAAGGAAAACCGCATGACTCGCAAACGCTCCCTTCAATGAATCGAACTTGCGCCCAGACAGAAGGGGCTAACATCCCCTGCTCCGCCACAATTTCACCGCTCACGATACAGCGCGGTGGCAAGATCGTGTCAATAAATGTGTCAAATGCACGGTTTAAAACGGGCTTCATACGCTTTTTATAGAAGATTTTGTTAATCTAGGCTATAAGGCTTTTGATTTTTCAATTTCAACACGTTACCTTGGGCATTATGGTCAATACTGATGAACTAACAACACAGGCAGAGAGCTATATCGGCAAGCGAAATCTCCTGCTGCAAAACATAGAACCTGCGATCATTCGCAAGGCATGGTTTACGTTGTCCCACCTTCTCTTGCCAGAAGGCGCTAAAGTTGTCGATATGGGCTGTGATGATGGTTCAATGACCTATGCGATGGCCGTTCTTTACCCCAAAGTGCATTTTACCGGGCTTGATAAGTCCAAGCGCAAAATCAACAAAGCCAAAGAGCTGTATCACCTTAAAAACCTAGATTACAAAGTTGGTGATGCGACATCAGAAGTCTTCGAAGCTGAGAGCGTTGATGCAGTTGTAAATTCTTATGTTTTACATGAGGTCTATTCCAGTGCACGCTTTAACGAAGAGATTGTGCATGACACACTTAAGAAGCAATTTAAAATGCTTAAAAAAGGTGGCGCTATGTTTATTCGAGATTTTGCGATGCCGCCCCCTGAAGAGTTTGTATGGCTAGAGATGCCTGATACAAAAAGCGCGGGTAAGGAGCTTAGCGAGCTTTCTGAATCTGACCTTTTGATCTGGTATGCGGAGCATGCACGTCCAAAACAAGACCCAGGATGCGGGGGGTTCTTTTTAGAAGAACTTCCTGAGCGCTATCCAGGCACACGCCTATTCCGCCTGCCCTATAAATGGGCATATGAGTTTATCATGCGGAAAGATGATCGTAAGCACTGGGAAACGCAGCTACCTGTTGAATATACATTCTTCACAGAGCGTGAATTTCGTAAGACATTACGTGGCCAAGGTGCGCGCGTGCAATATTCTGCGCCCTATTGGGATGACGATATTATCTCTGATCGCTTTGAAGGACATTTCCGCATGTATACAGATGACGGTCGCCCTATGGGTCACCCGCCGACATGTTTTGTGGCTGTTTCATACAAGCTGTCTGAGCGTAAGAGTTTAAGAATTGAAGAGCGCCGCCCTTCAGTGACGGAGAAAAGTACTTTAAGTATCACAGCGATGCGCGACAAAAAAAGCGGTGAAATTCGTGATGTCGTTAGCCGCGATGTTATTGTGAGCGAGGTTGTCCCTTACCGCGTAGACTCTGAAGGCTATTTAAAAGTTTACCTTCATGATGGCCTTGCACGCTCGATTGCCAACGCCGTTCCTCGCGGCGGTATCAATATTGATGGGCGCCGTTGGTCTGGACACATGATTGAACCTATCTCCGTTGATAGTGAAGCTATCTCTAGCGTTGGCCAGTTTGATGTCAAATCTTCCAGCGATTTCTCGCACCAATATCTGGGGCTTAAGCCACAAAAAGATGCGGTGTTAGAACATGGTCCTGACTACTATCCGGCACCAGATTACATTGATGAAAAGATCAATACTTATTATCTCAAGGTGCAAAAAGCCAAAGGTGTGATTGCCCCTAAAAGCCATGCTGGTTTAAGCAATAAATTTCAGGCGAAGGGCTTTATTCGTGAGATTGATGCACAGCAGGTGCTCGATGCGATTACTGTTGGCATGATCCCTAGTTCAAGATTAGAGCTGCAAATCCTATCCCTGTTTCAACATTTAAATATGAAGCCTGAGACATGGACAGATAAGAAGATCAGTTTACAAATGAACAAGCTGGCCAATAAAGCCAATGTATCAGACTTGCTTGCTCGCCTGAGCGAGCCAGATGAGCGCTTTTCAAAGGTTAAGGGAAGTGCGGGGCAATTGCGCTCTATTCACTCAACCTTTGTAGAAGAAGGGCAATCTCGCGGCTCAGTATCTGGACTTTCGTCTGAGAGCATCGATTTCATTGTCCATGATGGCAAGACTATCAATACAGCGGTTATCATGCCTTTGACAAAAGACCTCAAAGGAGAAATCCATGCGGGCTTTAATGTAAAATATATGCCTGTTCCACAACGTCACGAAGGTAATGGCTTAACCGTAACCGCGCCAACATTGAATATCCCTGCGGATATCACCAATCACAAGCAGTTAAAGAAGTTTATTGCTGAAGAATACGGCATACCAACTTCATCTGTCTTTAAATTGGGCGAAAGCTATTTCTCTCATGTTGGCGTAACCCCGCACCGTATTCACCCTTATGCCATTGCTAGCCCGCCCGAAATGGCTAAAGATCCTGATACGCATTTTATTCCGTTTTATCAAATGACCTTGCTACAGCGCTCTCTTTCCAAAGAGCCTCATTTCATGACGCTTATTGCGCGATCCTATCGCTATTTCCATGAGCAGCTTCGTCTTGATGCGAAAATGGATGTGAAAAAAATCTTGAAACAGCGCTTTGATAACATTCAGCCAGATTGGTCATTACCTGTTTACTATGACAGCCTTGATATGATGCGTGAGCATGCTGATCATGTTATTCAAGAGCAACACCGCAATGAAGAGCTTGAAAGACAACATATGCACGAGGAAGAAGAGCGTCTTCGCCTTGAGCAAGAAGCTGAGGAAGAGCGCGTAAAAGCTGAGCAACTCGCAAAGCAACAAGCCGAGGAAAAAGAAAAAAAGAAGAAAAAGAAAAAGGTAAAGCTTGCCCCTATTCAGCCCGTAAACCTGAATGCCAATCTAAAAGCGCCGCCCCTAACGCAAGCGCCAGTAGCTGAATTACCTGAGCCTAAGGCTGATATTGTTATCCCTGAACAGTTCAAGCCTCATGGCAAGAGCATTACTGCAAGCTTTGAAAGAGAGCTTGAAGCTTTTATAGAAGAATTTAAAGACAAGCTTGAAGGACCTTCGCCGGAAAAATGGTAGCTGCGCCCTCCTCTCATCCACAAAACACTGCCATCGAAGTTTTCGATCGTGCATTGCTACTCAAAAGAAGAGAACGCGCTCTTAAAAACTTCAAAGATCATAGCTTTTTATTTGATATCAGTGCGAAGCAATTGAATGAGAGACTTTCAATTATTAAGCGTGATTTTTTAAAAGGGCGTATTATCCAAATTGGTGGCCGCGGCGGAGCGCTCATTGAAGGGGCGCATATTATCGACATTTCACAAGCGCTTGGCGATGAAGTACTCGGCGAAACTGAGGTACTGTCACTTGAGGAGCAAAGTTGCGATTTAATAATAAGCAATTTAGATATCCATAGCATTAATGATCTGCCTGGTTTTCTCATTCAAATACGCAGAGCCTTAAAGCCAGACGGCTTATTTCTTGCCTCTATGTTTGGCGGTGAGAGTCTCTATGAACTTCGAGCGAGCTTATTTCATGCAGAAACGCAGCTTAAAGGCGGCTTAAGCCCGCGTGTTTTTCCATTTGCAGATAAGCAGCAAATGGGCGCCCTCTTGCAGCGTGCTGGCTTTGCTTTGCCGGTAGTTGATTCCGATCTTCTTACCGTAAGCTATCCGCATATATTTAAGCTCATGCATGATCTTCGCGGCATGGGCGAGAGCAACATCATTGAACAGCGCCTTAAGCGCAATCCTGGCAAAGCGCTCTTTATGCAAGCCGGCCAGCATTACGCGGAGCATTATGCGAGCGAAGATGGGCGCATTGATGCGAGTTTTGAAATTATATATTTACTTGGCTGGGCTCCACATGAAAGCCAGCAAAAACCGCTTAAGCCTGGCAGCGCTGAACATTCGCTGGATGAAGCACTGAATAAAAAACCATTTTAATAAGGTGACATCTTCGCGCCGCACTGCTTTAATACTAAGATGCTAAATGTACATATCATCCCTATTCTATCTGATAATTATGCTTATGCCTTAGAGGCGCCAAATAGCCAAGAACTTGTGGTTATTGATCCGGGTGAAGCGGCGCCCATTATCGCCTATTTAGATGCACATGGCTTAAAACCAACACAAATTTGGCACACACACCACCACTGGGATCATGTTGATGGCATTGAAGATTTAAGTGCTCATTATGGCGGTTTGCCAGTATTTAACACAAAAAACCCTCCAGCAGATCATTTTGCCGAAGAACCGCTAGAGATCATTAAAACCCCAGGCCATACGCTTGATCATATCTGCTTTTACTTCCCGAAAAGCGCCATAATTTTTACAGCCGACACGCTCTTTTCTATGGGGTGCGGGCGTCTTTTTGAAGGCAGCGCTACACAAATGTGGGAGAGCTTTTCTAAGATCAGCGTTTTAGATGATGAGACGCTAATCTATCCAGGGCATGAATATACCCTATCAAATGCGCAATTTTGCCTAAAGCAAGAACCTAATAATCAAGCGCTTATTGAACGCTTAGAAGAGGTCGAAAAATTGCGTGCTGAAAATAAGCCGACTATTCCTGTAACGCTTGCCCTTGAGAAACAAACAAATGTTTTTTTACGAGCTAAAGATGCAGAAGAATTTGCACAATTAAGAGCCTTAAAAGATAAAGGCTAATCTTTTTACTTTTAGCCCATCATTAGGGTAAAAAAATAAGGGCCGATAAGCCCCTATCTTAAACTATATATGAAACGATACGTCTAAATTAAGACTATTCCTCGCTACCACCGTCCTTTTTAGGACCATTAGATGTGCGGCGACGCTGACGTGGCTTTGATGGTTTATCCTCATCATTCGCGCTTTCAGGTGCATCATTATTACCGTTATTATCTTTATTTGACTTACGCTTTCTAGCATCACGATGCGCTGGAATTGGAATCTGTTTACGTGATCCTTCATCGCGATCACTGACCGCCATATCAATCTCTAAACGAGAAGCCACTTTACGCAATTCATGGACAGATGTTTGTAGAGATTCACGCGCAGAGGAATCTTTTTTATTACTCACCCATGAATCATAGGCGGTTAGACAAGCGGCTGCACTTTCTTGCAATCGAACTTTAACATCTTCTGACATACATAATCTCCAGTTATACAAATTTTAGGGCACAGCTTAACGCAGCGCCGTTTAGCAAGCAAGCTTTGCTATTTAACTTTGACCAAAAACATTATTGATTTGCTGCGTTACACGCACAAAGGTCGTGCATTTGGACAAACTCTTTAATTGTCGAGCCCCCACATAAGTGCATGTTGAACGCAAGCCACCCAAGATATCTTGTAAGGATTGCGATACATCGCCGCGATATGGGATTTTCACAGTCTTGCCTTCGCTGGCGCGATATTCTGCAACGCCGCCCTTATGTTTGTTCATCGCGGTGTCGCTGCTCATACCGTAAAAGCGAAGGTATTTCTCACCATTTTCTTCGACCAGCTCTTGCTCAGATTGATCATGCCCAGCAAGCATACCGCCAAGCATTACGAAATCTGCGCCACCACCAAAAGCTTTAGCGATATCACCCGGCACTGTACAGCCACCATCGGCACATATAAGCCCCCCCAAGCCATGCGCTGCATCAGCGCATTCAATAACCGCTGAGAGCTGAGGGTAGCCAACACCGGTCATTTTACGCGTTGTACATACACTGCCCGGGCCAATACCTACTTTAACAATATCAACGCCAGCTAAAATCAGCTCTTCCACCATCTCGCCCGTAACAACATTTCCGGCCATGATTGTAAGTTCTGGATATTTTTCGCGTATGCGTTTTACATACTCAACAAAATGCTCGCTATAGCCATTAGCAACATCAATACAAAGCTTATCAGGCTCTCCGCCTCGCTTAATAAATTCATCGAGTTTGGCTTCATCATCTTTAACCATACCGATTGAATACCACACGTTTTGTGATCCGTTATCAGTATAGAATTTCTCTATTTCTTCTATAGGGTAATGTTTGTGAAGGGCAACGCTCAAACCAGAGCCTTCCTGAATAAAGGCGCGCGCCATATCAAATGTTCCAACACCATCCATGTTTGCAGCGATTATCGGCACGCCCTGATATGTCTTTCCGCTCCATTTAAACTTAAACTCTCTAGTAATATCCACTTGAGAGCGGCTTTTTAGTGTTGAGCGTTTAGGACGGAATAGCACATCCTTGTAATCCAGTTTTACTTCTTGTTCTATGCGCATAGGGGTCTTTATCCTTTAAGGGTTATTTATGATTTAAAAAAAGAATCTGCAGCTAAAGCTGAGGCGTTTTTACGCTCAATATCAGCTTCAACGCGGGTAATTTCGCTTTTGAGATCAGCAATATAGTCTTTTAGCTCTGCCACCGACACACCATCGAGATTCATCGGAAACTCTTGGTTCTTTTTCTTTGGTAACTCGTCATCAAACATATAAAACCTTGCTCAATATTTTGTGTTTCACTTCACTCACAAACGATACGTGCGTGCGCGAGCAAAATCAATCATCGCAAAAGTTTTTTAAGCGAAGATTAATTTTTACTAGTATTTTTCAACTTATACCGCTATATCTTGATTGTTCCCTCTCATTTAAGGTTTTAAACCTAGCCCTTTTTGGAACAGGGCGGGAATGATATTATTGCGCTAACCGCATAGAAATTTTTAAGGAGAATTTATAATGGCGACCGCTTTGAATATGTCTGGACAACTTCTTATGCCAAAAGCATCTGCTGTTTGGCTGATTGATAATACTGTTTTGACATTTAAACAAATTGCAGAGTTTACTGGTCTTACTGAAATTGAAATTGAAGCTTTGGCGAATGAAGATATTGGTCGTGGTCTTGTTGGTCGCAACCCTATCGAGCATAGCGAGCTTACAAAGGCAGAGCTAGAGCGTTGTGAGAATGACCCAGCTGCTAAATTACAGATTTCAAAGAGCTCATTACCGCCTGTTAAATCACGCTCTAAAGGCCCACGCTATACGCCTGTATCAAAGCGCGGTGATAAGCCTGATGCGATTGCTTATATCGTTAAGAATAACCCAGAGATCACGGATGCGCAGATCGTTAAGCTTGTTGGTACAACCAAGCCTACAATTGCATCTATTCGCGAGCGCACACATGCGAATATCAGCAATATTAAACCACGTCACCCAGCTGAGCTTGGTCTATGTACATGGCAGGAATATGATAAGTCTGTTGAGAAATGCCTAAAGGCACAAGGTAAAGACCCTGAAGCTGTTAAGGCAGAGCGTTTGGCACAGCAAAATGCTGCTCATGATCCGCAAGGCGCTATGGAGGAGGAGACTAAGCAAGGTGGAGGATTTGACTTCTCTAACTTCCTTGGCGATGCCGCAGCTTTCACAAGCAGCCGTCAAAATAATGATGATGACAATAATGATGATGGTTTGCTGTAATTAGAATTACGGTTTGATCATTTTCTATCTTTGACAAGAAGCGCCGCCTTTCGCGGCGTTTTTTATTGCGCTTAAAAAAAGTGGCCGGAGAATGAAATCAACCGGCCACTACTTCTTCACTCCCGGACTTGTAAACCCGGGTCATTTAGTCTCGCGCTATGCCACCGAGACTGCGCCGCTAGTGCGGATTCCTTCTATCTCCTCTTTAAGGGCTAGCTTTTGTTTTTTTAATTGCCTGAGGAAGAAATCTGTTGTTGAGGGGTTACGCTGCTCTTGTTCAATACGTCGTGAGAGGCGACTATGTTTATTCTGTAAGGCTTCCATTCTGGTACTTTGAGAAGATTCTAATGGGTGATGTTGTGAGGCCATGGATCTTTCCTTTTCTGTAGAGTGTTTCATAGTTTTTGATATAGAAAAATCGTACATCAAAAATTTGTCTCAATGCAAAAAGTGCTCTTCAAACTTAACTTACCACTCGCTAATAAAGCTTGCTATGCAAGGTGTTACTAGCCGTGTTCTTCTCTGCTTTTATGTTTTTAAGTTTTTGGCACTTCAAGCGAATCATGTTGAAACGATTCGTCATGCACAATTCTCATTATGCCATACA